>JALVDI010000547.1 GCA_027009115.1 Polyangiaceae bacterium
TGCACCCACCGCACCCACCGTGCCCGACGAGCTGCCGAGCGAACCGCCGGTTCCGGAGCACGCGCCCCGCCGCGGCTCGGCCGACGCCGCGGTCACCATCCAGGTCTTCAGCGACTTCGAGTGCCCGTTCTGCGCTCGGGTCAACCCGAGCCTCGAACGTGTGCTTCGGGACTACGGTGGCCAGGTCCGCGTCGTCTTCCGGCACCTGCCGCTCCCCAGGCATCCGCACGCCCAGCTCGCCGCGGAGGCGGCCGTCGAGGTCCGCGCACAGGGCGGCGACGAGGCCTTCTGGCGGTTCCACGACCGCCTCTTCGCCAACCAGAGCGCCCTGACCCGCGCCGACCTCGAGCGCTACGCGGCCGAGCTGCCTGGCATCGACGTCCAGCGCTTGCGGCAGGCCCTGGACGACCATCGCCACGCCTCCGTCATCGACGCCGACCGGCGGGCCGCGCGCGCCGTCGGCGCCTCCGGGACTCCGACCTTGGTCCTCGGGAGGCACGTGCTCCAAGGGGCGCGGCCCTACGTCGAGATCGAGGAGGTGCTCGACGAGCTCCTCGCGGACTGAGAGGCGGAGCCTGTCGTGCGTTTGACACCCCCGGGCCCCAGGAGTAGCTTGCGAGCCTTCTTACACCCTGAAACCACTTGGGTTTCTCGGAGATCCATGGCGCGAGCAGCGAAAGCGAAGTCCACCCGGGGCGGCAAGACGACCCCCGCGGCCAAGGCCAAAGCCAAGGCAAAGTCGAAGTCAAAGTCGAAGGTGCCCATCGTCGAGGAGCTGTACTTCCGAAGCGACAGCGCCTACCTCTGCTTCATCCTCAACCGGCGCACGCAGTTCGCGCGCATCATCGACTTCCGCGCGGGGGCCTTGCCGGCCAAGCGGCTCTACATTCAGTCGGTCGCCAAACAAGAAGGCATCCGCAAGGTGATCACCCTCGTCGAAAAAGACGAGGTCTCCTCTTGGACGAAGGTCGGTTTCGTACGCGAAGGGACGATCCCTGGCTTCTACAAGCGCAGCGACGGGCACCTCTGCGGCTGCGTCATCGGTGACCGCACCGCGTCGGTCGAGGTCAGCGACAAGAGCGTCAAGCTCACCGACCGCACGATCAACGCCGCCAAGAAGGCCGCCAAAGAGCTCCCGGAACGGATCCGCGCCACCACCTACGAGATCGAAGAAGCCGACGCGCTCAAGGCCCGCGATCAGGCCTGGCGCAAGGGAAAGGGGATCAACCCCTTCGATACCTTCGGGCGCGACGCCGCCCGCGGCTACTACGAGACGAGCTACAAGAAGACGAAGCCCAACTACATCTCCGCCGAGTACCAGGACTGCTTCGGCCACTCGCTCATCGAGGTCCTCCGCTCGCCCGAGGACGAGGACGAGATCAAGGCGCTCTGCGCCGGGCTCCGGGACGTGGGCGAAGACCTGAAGGCGCGCGGCATCGTCTCGGCTTTCTGCTTCGCACCGAACGACGACGTCCAACTCGGAACGGCACTCGTCGGCGCCGGATACCGCAAGACGGGGCTTCTGGCCCAAGGCATCCTTACCGGGGACGTCCGCAAAGACGCGATCCTCTGGACGCGCAAGCTCGCCAACCCTGCCGAAGACGACTGACCGGACGAGTGGTGCCTGCGGTCCATGAAATGGGTCTCGCCTCTCCGCCGTAGAGGACTGCGCGCCGGTTGACCATCTCGACGCCGCGCGGATAGGCTGGCGCTCCTCTTGGAGCCGGAGCTCGAGCTCCGGAGCCCAGCCAACGGGAGCGCCATGCGTACGCGGGAAGACATCGAGTCGTATCTCCTTCGGTCCAACCTCTCCTTCAAGAACGTCGGCGCGCCGGACGAAGCCGACGACCAGGCGATGTGGCTGGTCCGGGACCCCTCCTCGGGCGAGAACATCGTCATCAGCCTCGCCGGCCCGTATGTACTGTTCCGGGTGAAGGTGATGGATCTGAGCGAAGTCGAAGACCGCGCTT
>JALVDI010000548.1 GCA_027009115.1 Polyangiaceae bacterium
GCCCCGTCGGAAAAAGGGCTATCTGCTGCCGGTGGCGAGACCGCAGGGATCCTCGAGGAAGTCGTCGGCCGCCGGGCGGGAGCCATTGGCGTGATCGATCCTGGGCGCGGTTCCCATGGCTGCACCGAGAGGGCTGCTGATGCTGCTCGGCTCGCGCTCAAGGGCTGGAATTCCCAAGCAATTCGTGAGAAACTCCTTCTTGTTGGGGGTCGCTGAGCAGGGACGCGCGGATGGGAACTTGGGGAACAGGGCTCTACGACAACGACGCGTCGATCGAGGCGCTGGCGACGCTCATCGGGAAGATCAAGATCGGGACCAAGAACCTCGCTCAACAGTCGGTCGGGATGGGGCTCCGCTTCTGGATGCAGCCGACGGTGCTCGTGACCGATTCGACCTCCTACATTGCGGCTTTGGAGAAGTACGCCGGCTGGAGAGAAGACGAAGAGGTGCGCGAGATCCTCGAGGGCTACCTCGAAGATCCCGAGTCGGTGACCCAAAGCCCTTCCTCACGTAGCGAGGAGACGCGAAAGGTCCTCGGTTCATACTGCGCAGGGACCTTCTATCCGGTCCTCTTCGAGGTCGAGGGCGCCCGTGACATTCTGTTCAAGAAGCTCATCGATCCCTGCGTCAAGAAGCTCCGGCGCATCAAGAAGTCCGCCGACCTCGAGGAGTCGATGACGTTCCTGGCGCACATGGGGCCGCTGCTGGAGCTTCTCGACGTCGGTCTGCTGGAGGTTTCGGATCTCGCCGGCGCGGACGACTGGCTCGCGCGCTTCGATCTCGCCTACACGAACACCTCTGGGGATGCGGCCCACTGGCGGGAGTTCGTCCAGCGGGTGCGGCCCGGGTTCCATCGCCTGGCGGCGGCGACGGGCGCGCCTGTCAGCGACGCACCCATCCGCAAGTACACGATGACCGAGCGCTACGAGGTGGGGGAGCGCATCGGCCACAAGAAGTTCGGTGAAGGGGTGGTGCGTGCGAGCGACGCGACCAGCGTTCACGTGGAGTTTCCCCAGGGCGTCAAGCACCTGGTGCACGGTCGCTGAGCAAGGTCGCTGGGGCGGGCTCGCAGGCTCGCTGAGGGCATCTCTGCGGGGTTCCGTCGCAGCGCGACGGGGCTCGTTCGCGGCTCGCTGAGGGGTTCCGCCGCAGCGTCCTGGCTCACAGCTCCGGGTCGAGCTGGGGAAGGGGCTCGGAGCTCTCGCCCCGGGCCTCGTGCGGTGCCGGTTCGAGGGTCAGGTTGAGGTAGGAGCCGCTCTTGCCCTGCTTCTCGTAGCAGCGCACCTCGTAGGTCGCCTCGTCGCCCACGATGCGCCCGGCCCACACCGCACCGTCCTCGCCGTCCGTTGGGTGCAGCGCTCCACGGAAGACCTCGGGCGGATAGCTTCGGCTGTCGCGCGGCCGCGGGGGCGCCCAGGAGAGCACGAGCCGTTCCTCGCGCAACCATCCGGTGATGGTCAGCCGCTGCCCAGCGATGCGCCCCTCGCCCTGGAGGTCGGGGTGGCTGGGCTTGCGCTTCTCTTTGTTCTCGAAGAGGCGGCCTCGGGGGCGGTCTTTCTCGCTAACCATACCCGGCTCTAGCATGCCCCGAGGTGCCCGTCCCGCGCGGCAAGCTCAGCGACGGCAGCCCACCCGTTCGGTCGCCACGACGATGTCGTCGTACCCGATCGTCTGCGCGTCCGAGACGGTCAGCCCGCGTTCCTCCAAGGCCGCGCGCCTCCGCGCCGAACGTGAACCCCAATGGCAGGTTTCGTGACAACGACATCATTGCTGTGTGACGCGCTGTCACGGCGATGCGGATCCTGCGTCAGTGACATCAAAGATTAGGGGAGCATCCTGATGACCGAGTTCAGAGACATCTGAGACTCGCTCGATAGACATCGAGGGGCCAATCTGGGTTTTGAACGACACAGAAAGGAGCCCCCCGATGGCGACAGATTATCTGCCGCAGCCCATGTTCTATCAG
>JALVDI010000549.1 GCA_027009115.1 Polyangiaceae bacterium
CTTCGTTTTTTGAACTGTAGCTGCAGGCGAACTCTTTCCTCCGCCATAGTTGGGCGGACACACGGGTCCGCCCCTGCGACGAGACTACATGCGCCACGAGTCACGAGCTGAAACTACAAGCCACAAACCACAGGCCCCATGCCGCTGTTTCGTCATTCCAGCCAAGCGAGCCGTGAGGCTCGCGCTGGAATCCAGACCGGCGTACCCTCCGCAACTCGTGGAGGTAGTCGTCAACAACCACGACAACATAGAGCCTTCATCGCGACGTTTGAAGCAGTCCCGGACCCCGGCTTTCGCCGGGGCGGGGAGGGGAAGGGTAGCGCGAACGACGTGTGCGAACGGTACATCTAGCTACTCGATCATCAGCCCGAAGAAAACGGTGACCAGCGGTCCCTCGGCGGGCTCCTCCCCTTCCCGGTCGATTTCGCTGACGCGCTCGCGGAGTTCCAGGATCATGTCGAAGATCGCGTTCGCTTTTTCCTCGGTGGTCTTGAGCACCGCCGAGGTCATGGTGCCCCTCGCCTTGCCGCGCTCGAGCAGGTCGACGCCCTTCTTGAGGTGCTCCAGCATGTGCTTGCCCGAGCCGGCGGTGGCGGGGATGTCCTTGCCCGTGCCCCGGTAGACGTTGTGTTCCCCCTTGCGGTCCACCACCTCGACGTAGCCATGCTTCAACAGGCGGTCGATGTCGCGCGCCACCCGGGCCACCGGGCGGCCGGTGGCGTCGGCCAGCGCGGGGACGGTCGCCGGCCCCTTGGCCAGCGCGTGAAACAGGTCGAGCATGCCGGTATCGATAAAGAACTCGCTTTGGCCCATCGTAGCCCTCCTTGCACATCCGATTCATTACAGTATACTCCGCTTCCGCCGCGCGGCCGGCGCGTTATCGTAGAGGGTATGTCCACGCTCCGACCGGTTGACTCCACCTGGCTGGCCAAGGCCCGAACGCGTCAACAACGGCTCACCAAGCCCCCGGGTTCGCTCGGGCGGCTCGAGGAGGCGGGGGTCCGCCTGGCGGCGATCCTGCGCAGCGAAAAGCCGCGGCTGGGGTCGGGTGCGGTGGTGGTCGCCGCCGCCGACCACGGGGTGACGGCCGAGGGCGTCTCGGCCTATCCCGCCGAGGTGACCCCGCAGATGGTGCGGAACTTCCTCGCCGGCGGCGCGGCCGTCAACCAGATCGCCCGCGTGGCCGAAGCCGAGGTCTACGTCCTCGACGTGGGCGTGCGCGGCCCCGAGTTCCCGGCCCACGACCACCTGATACCGGCGCGGGTACGCCCGGGCACGGGCAACCTCGTCCGCGAGCCGGCCATGAGCCCCGCCGAGGCACTGGCCGCGTTGCAGGCAGGGCAGAACGCCGCCCGCAGGGCGGTCAGCGAGGGGGCCGAGCTGCTGGCCGCTGGCGACATGGGCATCGGCAACACCACCGCGGCGGCGGCGCTCACCGCCGCCTTGCTGGGCCTGCCGGCGGCCGAGGTGACGGGCCGGGGCACCGGGGTGGACGACGCGGCCTACGCCCGCAAGGTTGAGGTGGTCGAAAGGGCGCTCGAGCGCGCCCGGGGCGAGCTGGGCGATCTCGAGCGCGCCGACCCGCTGGAGGTGGCCGCCCAGCTGGGGGGCCTCGAGATCGCCGCGGCTGCGGGCGTCTTCCTGGCCGGGGCCGAGGCGGGTCTGCCGGTCGTCACCGACGGCTTTCCCGTCACCGCGGGGGCGCTGCTGGCCGCGCGGCTCGAGCCCAACCTGACCGGCTACCTCTTCGCCGGGCACCGCTCGCTCGAGCCCGGGCACGCGCGGCAGCTGGAGGCGCTGGGGCTCGAGCCCCTGCTCGACCTGAACCTGCGCCTGGGCGAGGGCACGGGCGCGGTCCTCGCCTTCCCGGTGCTGCGCGCCGCGGCGGAGGTGCTCGCGGGGATGGCCACCTTCGACGAGGCCGGCGTCAGCGAGGGCTGAGCGGCTACCCTGAGACCCATGCG
>JALVDI010000550.1 GCA_027009115.1 Polyangiaceae bacterium
AGCTCCACCACCGTCGCGTGGCTGGGGAGGGCGGCCAGGGGGAGGGTGTCCGCAAACGCCTGGGCGTCGGGCCCGAGGGGCGCGCTCGTGGCCTGCACCACGAGGTCGGCACTGCGGAACGGCTCCTCCACGTCGGTGAGGGCGAAGGGGCGCCCACCGAACGCCTCGGTGAGGGCCCGCGCCGCGGCTTCGCGTCGGGCCGCCACGGCGAGCTCTGCGCCCGCCTCTCGGAGCGCGTAGACGACCGCGCGGGCCGCGCCCCCTGCGCCGAGGACCACGGCGCGGGCTCCCCGGGCGTCGATCCCCGCCTCGTCGAGGGAGCGCAGGAAGCCCGCGGCGTCCGTGTTGGTGCCGACGAGCCGACCGCCCGAGCGGAGGAGCGTGTTGACCGCCCCGATGGTTCGGGCGACCGGTTCGACCTCATCGAGCAAGGGCATCACGGCCGCCTTGTGGGGCACGGTGACGTTGGCGCCCTCGAGGGTCGTGCGCACCCGACGGATGGCGTCGGGGAGTTGCTCCGGGGGCACCGGCAGCAGCTCGTAGCGCGCGTCCAGACCGCGAGCCCGGAACGCCGCGGCATGCATCGCGGGCGAGCGCGAATGGGCGACGGGCCAGCCGATCAGGGCGAAGGCTCGGCTCATGGTTCCGGCTCCGGAGCCGGGCCGATCGCCTCGACCCGCGCAACGAGCTCGCCGTCGTGCAGCCGCACGCGGATCCGCTCCCCCGGTGCCACGGACGCGGCCCGCCGCAGCGCGCTCCCTTCCGGCCCAAAGGCGATGGCGTAGCCTCGTTCGAGGACCTCCAGCGGGGAGAGTGCGCGCAGGCGAGCGGCGAGCTGTGCCAGTCGTGCCCTCGGCGCCACGGGCAGCTCGCGGCCGCGCTCGCGCAGCCGATCCGCCCCGCGCCGGAGGCGGACGTCCGCGGCCTTGAGCCGGGCGGTGGCGGCCTGCCGGAGCCGCTCTTCGAGGAGAGCCAGCCGGCTCCGGTCCGCGGCCAGGCGGCGTTGCGGGTGCGTGGCGAGCAAGCGCCGGTCGAGATCCCGCAGCCGGGCCCTGTGGGCTTTGAGCCGGATCCGGAGCGCGCGCACGGCTCGGCCTTCGTGCTCGACCACCGCACGCCGGAACCTGCCCAAGACGAGGCGAGGGTCGGGCAGGCGGGCCTCCAGCTCGCGGAGGTGGAGCCGCTCGTGATCGAAGCGACCGACCATCGCACGCTGGAGCCGGTAGAGATGGTGGTCGAGCTCCGCGGCCAAGGCCTCTCGCTCCGGGATCGCGATCTCCGCGGCGTTCGACGGCGTGGAGGCGCGCCGATCCGCCACGAGCTCCGCGATGCTCACATCCGTCTCGTGGCCGACGCCGCAGACCACCGGCACCCGGCAGGCAGCGACGGCTCGGGCGACGTCTTCGGCGTTGAAGGCCCAGAGCTCTTCGGCGGAACCTCCGCCGCGCCCGAGGATGACGAGGTCGAGCTCGGGGAGCCTCTGGACGCGCTCGAGGGCGGCGACGATCGAGCGCTCGGCGTCCCGGCCGGACACCCGGCAATCGGAGACGACGATCCGCACAGGACAGCGAGCTTGGGCCACGCGGACGATGTCGCGCAGGGCGGCGCTGCCGACGCTCGTCACCACACCGACCGTGCGGGGGAGTCGAGGCAAGGCACGTTTGCGCTCGGGGCGGAGCAGCCCCTCGGCGGCGAGCCGCTTGTGGATCGCTTCGAACTGCGCTTGGAGGTCGCCGGCGCCGGCGGCCAAGACCTGGCGGCCTTGCATCTGGAAGCGTCCCGCCTTCTCCCAGACGGTCAGCCGTCCGAGGACACGCACCCGCGCGCCCCTGAGGAGCTGGGTCCGGACGCGCCGCAGATCCGTCGCGAAGACGGTTACGTCCAGCCGCGCTTGTTCACGCTCGTCGCTCAGGGTGAAGAAGGCGTGGCCGGCGGCGGAGCGCGTGACCTGGGAGATCTCGCCTTCGACCCAGAAAGCGCGGAACTCGTTCTCGAGGCACTCGCGGGCCGCGCGGTTCACCTCGGCGACTCGGTAAACCCGCGGCGCGTCGGCGCGTCGGCGCGACCGCCGGCCCCAGCCTTCAGCCATGCTCGGACTCCTTCCCTCGGCCTCCCCGTCCTCCCGAGGTTCGTGGCCGATGCATCAGCTCCTCTCGAGACGGGCGCGGTAGTCGGCGAGCTTCTCTCGCGCTTCGGGGTCGAGGGTCGGGTAGGCGATCGGCAGCGCCTGAAGGGTCCGGCGCACGATGGAAGCGACGGTCGCGCGCATGTAGGGCTTGTCGTCGGCGGGAATTGCGTACCACGGCGCCCACGGCCGCGACGTCGCGTTCAGCGCCTTCTCGTAGGCGCGCATGTAGTCGTCCCATCGGTCGCGGGTGTCGAGGTCGCCGGCCTCGAACTTCCAGTTCTTGCGCTCGTCGTCGATGCGTTCGAGCAGCCGCTTCTTCTGTTCGTCCTTGGAGACGTGCAGAAAGAACTTGAGGATCACGGTTCCGTTGCGGGCGAGGTGTCGCTCCATGTCGCGAATGGAGGCGTAGCGCTCTTGCCAGATCCGCTTGGGCCGACGGGGCAGCCGCTGTCCGTCGAGGATCTCCGGGTGCACGCGCAGCACGAGGACCTCTTCGTAGTGGCTGCGGTTGAAGATGCCGATGCGTCCGCGCTCCGGGAGGCGCCGGTGAATGCGCCAGAGGAAGTCGTGGTCGAGCTCCTCGGCGCTCGGTCGCTTGAAGGCGCTGACCTGGCATCCGGCGGGGTTGATGCCCGTTGTGACAGCCCGGATGGTGCCGTCTTTGCCGGCGGCGTCCATCGCCTGGAAGACCAGCAACACAGCGAAGCGATTGTCCGCGTAGAGCTTGCGCTGGAGATCGTCCAGGGCGTCGACCTCCTCGCGGAGCGCCCGCTTGTTGGCGGCCTTGCCCTTCTTGCCTTGCGGCGCCTTCTTCGGTGGCGACGTCCGAGCCTTGGCGAGCTTCCAGCGCCCGTCGAAGGGGACGAGGTAAGGGCTGTTCGGTGCCACCCGGAGGTCGTCGTCGTGGGTTCCCATGGGCCGCAGCCTACAACCGATCGGGAGGTCTCTGGGTCGCCGCATGACATGCCCTGCGTTTTCCATGCGGCCTGTTGGCTGTGGTTCGTGCCACCCTGTGCCCGACGGGTTCCTGCCCGCCGCTGGAGGACGGCCCGGTTCTTGCTCCGCGTTCGATCGAAGGAGGTTTTTTCGATGAAACGTTGTCCCGCCTGTCGCGCGTTCGTGCCCGCGAGCATCTGCCCTGAGTGCGACCGCCCTTTGCCTCTTGGTGAGCGTCCGGGCCGTGGACCGAGGCTCCGCGCCCTCGTCAACGTCGTGGCGAGCGCTTCGGCGGTTGTGACCCTCGCCGCCTGCTACGGGGCACCGGTCGTCGAGCCTCCCCCCGACTTCCGATTCTGCGACGACCCGAGCACCGACTTCGATGGCGACATGTACTGCGGGGAGTACGACTGCGACGAGAGCGACCCGGAGCGTCACGCCGAGGCCTTCGACCCCGAGGGCGATGGCCTCGATCAGAACTGCGACGGGGCCGACGGCTACTTCTCGGGACCGGACGCCGGCCCGACGCCATGACCCCCGAGCCGCGCCGTCGCCTGGACATCCTGAGGGAGCCGCCGCACCCCGCCTACGTCGTCTGGGAGCTCACCCTCGCCTGCGACCACGCCTGCCGTCACTGCGGCTCGCGGGCAGGCACGGCCCGCGCTTCGGAGCTGACCGCCGCCGAGGCTCTGGAGGTCGTTGGGCAGCTCGCGGCGATGGGCACGCGTGAGGTCGTGCTGATCGGCGGCGAGGCCTACCTGCACCCGGGGTTCCTCGAGGTCGTGCGGGCGCTACGAGACGCCGGTATCCGCCCTGCGATGACGACGGGCGGCCTGGGCATCACCGAGAAGCTCGCCGGCGCCATGAAAGACGCGGGGCTACAGCTCGTGAGCGTGAGCATCGACGGGCTCCAGGAGGCGCACGACCGGATCCGCGCGCACCCGGGGAGCTGGCGAGCGGCGATGGGAGCGCTGGCCGTGCTTCGGGCAGCGGGCCTCCCCATCGCCTCGAACATCCACATCAATCGCGTCAACCGCGGCGACCTCGAAGCACTCTACGAGCGGCTGCGGGACGCCGGGGTGGCCGCCTGGCAAGTGCAGATCACCGCGCCCCTCGGCCGCGCCGCGGACCGTCCCCAGATGCTGCTGCAACCTTGGGACCTACTCGACCTCGTCCCGCGCTTGGCGGCGCTCAAGGGACGCGCCCACGCCGACGGCGTGCAGCTCATGCTGGGCAACAACCTTGGCTATTTCGGCCCCGAAGAGGCGACGCTCCGCTCTCCCACGCCGAACGGCGACGAGCACTGGCGGGGCTGTCAGGCGGGCCGCTTCGTGATGGGCATCGAGTCCGACGGCGCCGTGAAGGGCTGCCCTTCGCTGCAGACCGCCAGCTACGTCGGCGGCAACGTGCGCGCGCGCTCGCTGGAGGATCTGTGGCGCTCGGCACCGGAGCTGGCGTTCACTCGCAGACGCACCGTGGACGATCTCTGGGGGCGGTGCGCGGGCTGCGCCTACGCGGCGGTGTGCATGGGAGGCTGCTCGTTCACCGCGCACGCCCTCTTCGGCCGTCCGGGAAACAACCCGCTCTGCTACCACCGCGCCCGCACTCTGCGCCGGGAAGGCAAGCGCGAGCGCCTCGTCCCGCGCGAGCCCGCCGACGGGCGCCCCTTCGACTGCGGTCGCTTCGACGTCGTCGTCGAGCCCTTCGACGCACCGGACGAGGTGGGCGACGCAGCAGCGCTCGTGCGGCTCGGCCGCAGGCCCAAGCGGTCCGAGAGGGCCTGGCGAGGCAGCACGGCTTGACAGCCCGCCCCCATACTCTTCCGCGCGCCTCAGACCCGAGAGCACGCCCTACGTGGCGCATCGCGCCCTCGAACCTTCAGGAGTTCGTCGTTGCGCGACTCCACGGGCACCCTCGCGGCCGCGATCCGTCACGGTCGATACTGGGGCGGTCTGTTGAGCCCGCGCCCGCTGCTCCGGCGCGTCGGACGCTCCTATGGACCGCCCAGCTCACTCCCTTCGAGCTCATCCTCCAGCGCTTCGAGGAGCTCTTCGCGGGCGATCGGCCAGGGCGGGTCAGAGCCGCGCAGAGCGCGCCAGAGCATTCGGCCGAGGCCGGGCTGCTCATCCGGGCGCGACCAGTCCCAGCTCAGCGACTCGGCCGCCATGGCGCCCTCGCCGCCGTTCGTCTCTTCGGGCCATCGCCGCTCGACCGCGTCGTAGGGGGTGTTGTCGGGCGTGCTCGTGAACAGGTCGAGCATTGGTGCGGCGTGGGCCCAGCCCTGATTGAGGGGGGCGTCGATGCCCAGGATGAGCTGGATCGTCCGGTAGATGCTCGCCTCGTCGTAGTGGACGCTCGAGACGTAGCCGCGCTTGACCCAAGGCGAGATCACGAGCAAGGGCGCGCGGTGGTTGTCGACGTGGTCGCCGCCGGTCTGGGGATCGTCCTCGATGACGAACACGACGGTGTGGGGCCAGAACGTGGAGTGGCTGATGGCGTCGATGAGGAGACCAAGACCGTAGTCGTTGTCCGCCATCATGGCCTTGGGCGAAGGGCGTCCCGGCGTGAGGCCGAAGGTGTGGTCGTTGGGAAGCAGGACGTAGGAGAAGGCGTCCAGCGCGCAGTCCTCGAGCCACCGTCGCGCCAACCAGCGGGCGCGCTCTTCGTCGGAAACGTTCAGGGTGTAGATCCAGCCTGGGTAGCGCGGGTGCGGCCGAACGCGGCGGCTCGACACGAGCTCGCCGAAGTTGCCCACGCTCACTCCGTGAGAAGCGAAGAAGTCAAAGGCCGAACCCTCTTCGGGGTAGCCGAGGGGGTCGCGAATGCCCTGGGGCGGCACCCGCCAGTAGCCGCGGCCCCAGGTGCTCAGCCAGCTGCGCTCGATGAAGTCCGTGCTGCGGCCCCAGGTGGTCCGGATGTGCCCTTGAACGGACTGCTCGGCCATGGAGTAGTAGTTGTCGCCGAGGGCGAAGGTTCGGGCGAGACGGCGCGTGTTGGGCAGCACGTCTTCGATCTCGTCGGGTGGCAGGAGCGTCAGGGTCGGATCGCCATCGCCGTGGGGTGCGCCGCCCTCATCCCTCAAATCGCCGAAGTAGGCGTCGTAGGTTTTGTTCTCGCGCACGACGAGGACCACGTGGCGGATCACCGGCGAAGGGCCGCCGTGGCCCGGCGGCGGGACGGGGAAGTCGTCGGCCCCCTCCGGACAATCGACTTCGACGAAGCGCGTGGGCCGACCGTTGTTGGCTGCGACCTCTAGCGCGTAGCGTGCGAGCTCGGTGTCGCTGAGCTCGTCGGGGGCGACGACCGCCAGGCTCCCGCCGACGAGGTCGAGGATCGAGTCGTCCTGTGGGTTTCGGTTGGCGCCGGTGCCTTCGTGCTTGCCGGCGAGGCTGAGCAAGCGACCGTCCGGGAGGGTGGCGACGTCGGTCGGGTACCACGTCGTCGGCACCCGCCCGAGCCGTGTCCACGAAGACGTCTCGAAGACGTCGATGGCGTTGTCGCCACTGGCCACGACGTAGAAGCGCTCGCCGCTCGCGTCGAAGGTCCCCGCGGAGGGAGCCGATCCGCGCAGGGCTCGTTCGCCGGCGAGGAAGACCCGTGCGGTTCGCTCGCGCAGGCCGACGTCGAGGATCGAGAGCGAGTCGCTGTCGGAGTCGGCGACCACCAGCGTCGCGCCGTCCGGTGAGAGGGCCACGCCTTCCGGGTTCTTCCCGACCGGAATCGGCCGGCCGACCTCTCCCGTATCAAGGTTCACCGGCAGGACCGCCGCGGCGTTCCAGACCGAGACGAACGCGGTGGCGTCGTCCGGAGTAACGACCAGGTCGTAGGGGAGGTAGCCCTCGTCGGGCAAGGGGATGCGGCGGATCTCCATGCCCGAGACCGTGTCCCAGAGCACGAGGGCGGCCCCGAACATCAGGTTGGCCACCAGGGTGCGGTCGTCCGAGAGCAGCCGGATGCCGCTGACGTATCCGTCGCGGACCTCGTCGGCGAGAGGAATCGGAGGCCTATCGCTCAACTGGCCGGTGACGACGTCGAAGTCGTAAGCCCAGACGACCGACGCACCTCCACCGGAGGCGAAGACGTGGCGTCCGTCACGGCTCACGGCGACGCCGAGAAAGAGAGCTTCGCTCGGATGCGTGCGGAAGGAGCGCTGGTCGACGACGACACCTCGGTCGAGGTCGACGACGCTCAGCAGCTCCGTGCGCACCCCGCCGTCCGAGACGATCGCGTAGGGGCTGCCGGGGACGGGGCGGACCGTCATGGGGAAGCCCGGCAGCTCGATGAAAGTCCCGACTCGGGTCACCCGGCGGCCGTCCGGGAGGATGGTCCCGCCCACGCCGTCGTCGCCGGCCTGAAGCTCGGCGCCGCTGCCCGCGAGCACACGCGCGGTGCACAAGCCCGGCGGCGCAGGGCTTGGGGGAGCGACGCTGCGGCAGGCGGCCGCGGCGTCCAGCGGTCCGACCTCGTTCGCGTCGTCACCGGTTGCATCGACGGCTGCGTCAAATGCGTCGTCGCCGCCGCAGCCGGACAGCGCGCAGAGCAACGCGGTCAACCATCGCTTCGAGGTCGTCACACCTCGTTAATAGCCCGGCCCGTATCGACCGGCCCCTGTGTGAGAGCACTCCGCGCTCCCCGCTCAAAGCTCACCGCTCCCCGCTCAAAGCTCACCGCTCACCGCTCACCGCTCACCGGGCATCGTTCCGCTGGAGTTGCGTTCCGCCGCGCGCGCGGGCTAATACTGGTGCCGAGGGGTAGAACCGATGCGGAACGTTCTTCGCAGTGTGTGTGTGTGTGTGTGTGTGTGCATGTGTGACCGGTGCGGT
>JALVDI010000551.1 GCA_027009115.1 Polyangiaceae bacterium
CCATGGACCAGAGGTCTTTAGTCCAGCGTGGGCGAGCGATATTCCCTGCATTAGCGTACGGCCTGCAAACCGTCTGGGACCCCCTTCTCCTTCGGCCAAAAGAGAAAGTTTCGGTCGCGGCGTCGTGGATCGGGGATGATGGCGTCCATGGGCCGAACTCCCTCTCGGACGATTTGACCGAAGCCGTAGTCGTGACGGGAGGCGAGGACCTCGATTTCATCCGTCCTATCGGGCTCGAGGATTTCGCAGACAACGTAGGGCCGTGTGGTCTCGAAGAGTCCCGTGGCACCGCGAAGAACCTGTAGCTCGGCTCCCTCCGCGTCGATCTTGATCAGGTCCGCCGGTCGCTTGAGCCGCCGCGCATACTCATCAAGACGGCATGAGCGAGCCTCCAATTTGTAGCGCTCCTCACCCCCATATTCGGACAAGAGCGAACCGCTAGGCATGTTTGGGCTTGTCATTGCATAGAAGGCCACGTTCCCTTCAGTGTCAGAAACGACCTCGGGAACGACAACAATTGAATCTTCCATCCTGTTGTGGGCTATGTGCTCTTGGATCCACTCTTGAAGTCCTGGAACAGGCTCAAAACAATGAGCTTTGATACGCGGATTAATAGTGCGGGCCAACACGGCGTAGTATCCGCTGTATGCTCCAACGTCGAGTAGCGTTGAGGATTGTTCCGCGAGTACGCGAAAGACCTTCGCGGTTCCAGGCTCGAACCCGTCGATGCCGCGCCAGAAGAGCGTCTTCCCCAGAGGTTCGCCACGAGCAATGTAGCGAAAGCCCGGTGTTCCCGGAACTTCTACGTGGAACTCCCCAACGACAGGCAGCCTCTTCCAGAGAGGGTCAGGAACGCGAAAACGCCAGGGCCGAGCCCCAACGGTCGAACGAAGGAGGGTGTTTAGCTCCGGGCGCATCCGAGCTTGTCGCAGTGCGTCTGCTGTCGAGTGAACGAGGGCGCGAATCGAGGACCTGCGGTTCATAACAGTGCCTTTGCACGGAGACGTGTTTCGAGTTCATGAGGAATCGGGTCCGAGCAGGAAGCGAGCAGGCGGTCGTGACCCGCGCTCCTTCCGAGCAAGAGTGGGCGCGCCATGGTTTTGGCCCAACGCGGGACCCGCTTTTCGAAACGGGCGAGCCCCATGTCGTAGATCCAGCGCATGAGTGGTTTGTACGGCTGCTTGGCCGAGGTCACGTTGTGGCGAACGGTCGGGCGGGGGATCGCGGAGAGTCCGAGATGCCGAAGAACCTTCAGCCAGGCGCCTTCGTCCTCGCCCACGAGCTCCTCGAAGGATAGGACCAGGAGGCGTTCTCCTGCCAGGGTACGCCACGGCGCGAGGCCGTCGGCGTAGGAGCTCAGGCGCACGTAGGGATCTCCCCCCTCGGCCAAGGCCTGAGCAAAGGTGCGCTTCTCCCTGCCGCGCTGGACTTCGTGGCGGTAGTGGGAGCGCATGCGCTCGATGGGATCTCGGTGGAGGAAGATCAGCTTCGCGTCGGGTAGGAGCTCCGCGGCGCGGGCGGCGGCTTTCGCCGAGACGAAAGGGTCCGTGTAGCCAACGGAAGCCTCCCCGGTGATCCCCTCGTCTGGGAAGAGAGCCTCGTACCAGCCTCGTCCACGCCGATACCGGCGCTCGTCGGAGAAGAAATTCGGTTCCTTCTCTTGGGGCAGCGCTACGTCGGGGTGGGTGCCGAGCCAGCGAAAGAGGCTGGTCGAGCCGGCTTTCATCGCGCCGATGATCAGGAACGAAGGGAGGGTCATTGGCCGGCCCTCGCGCGCTCGAAGATACGGACCATTCCTTCGGCACTGCGTTCGAGGGTGAAGCTCGCCTCGAAACGCCGCCGCCCGGCCCTCGCGAGCCGAGCGCGCGCGTCCGGTCCCGCGCGGAGACGATCGATGGCCTCCGCCAGCGCCGCCGCGTTCTCGGCCGGCACCAGGTGGCCCGAGGCCCCATCC
>JALVDI010000552.1 GCA_027009115.1 Polyangiaceae bacterium
GAGCAGGCCCCCCACCTCCCCGAGGTCGACCCCGCCGAGCTCGGCAAGCTCCGCACTCTCCAGGAGATCGTCGACGTCATGGGCGCCGCCCTCGCCGCCGCTCCCAGCGCCCCCAGCGCCACACCGGCCTCGGCCCCCGCCACCGACCTCCGCCAGCTCATGCTCCAGGTCGTCGCCGAAAAGACCGGGTACCCCGCCGACATGCTCGAGCTCTCCATGGACCTCGAAGCCGACCTCGGCGTCGACTCCATCAAGCGCGTCGAGATCCTCGCCGCCATGCGCGAGCAGGCCCCCCACCTCCCCGAGGTCGACCCCGCCGAGCTCGGCAAGCTCCGCACTCTCCAGGAGATCGTCGACGTCATGGGCGCCGCCCTCGCCGCCCCCGCGCCCGCCCCTGCTCCAGGCGCACAAAGCGCACCCGCGACGAGCCCTGCGGCCGGGCGCTACGCCCTGCGCGCCGTGCCGGCGCCCGCCTCGGGTTTTGCCCTCGAGCATCTCTTCGACGCGAGGGACATCGCCGTCGTCGGCGGCGGCTCCCTCCCCGACACCCTCGCCCGAAAGCTGCGAGACGCCGGCGTCGCCGCTCGTGCTGGCGTGCCCACAGCCGAAACCGACGGAGTCGTCTACCTCGGCGGGCTGCTCGACTCTAGTGACGTCGATCGCGCGCTTGCAGTGCAGCGGGAGGCGTTCGTCTTGGCCAAGACCCTCGCGCCGAAGCTCGAAGAAGGCCCCGGGGTCTTCGTGACGGTCCAGGACACGGGCGGCGAGTTTGGGCTGCGCGGCCACCCCAACGCCTGGCTCGGCGGCCTGCCCGGGCTCGTCAAGACCGCCGCCCTGGAGTGGCCCGATGCGGGATTGCGCGCCATCGATCTCGAACGAGGAGGGCGAAACGACGACGCGATCGCCGAGGCGCTCCGCGACGAGCTGCTCCGAGGAGGACGTGCGACGAACGCAGGGGCGTCGGGCGGTGGGCTCGAGATCGGACTGCGCGCCGACGGGACGCGCCTGACCCTTCAGAGCTACCCCGCCGAGGTCCGACCCGCGGCGCCGCGCATCGACGCCGACACGGTGGTGCTCGCGTCCGGCGGCGCTCGCGGAGTGACCGCCGCGACCCTCGTCGCCCTCGCCCGCGCGACCCATTGCAAGCTCGTCCTGCTCGGGCGCACCGCGCTCATCGACGAGCCCGCCTTCCTCGCCGACGCCCGGACCGACGCCGAGATCAAGCGCGCGCTCATGGAAGACGCCCGAGCCCGAAGCGAGGCGCTCGAGCCGGCAACCCTCGGCCATCGAAGCAAGGCAATCCTGGCTGCCCGCGAAGTGCGCGCGACCCTCGAGGCCATCGAGCGTGCCGGCGGGTCTGCCCGCTATCTCGCCGCAGACGTCCTCGACCGCGAAGCCCTCGACGCCGCCCTCGCGGAGGTCCGCGCGAGTTGGGGGCCCATCGGTGCCATCGTCCACGGGGCCGGGTTGCTCGCCGATCGGCTCATCCGCGACAAGACGCCGGAGCAGTTCGATCGGGTCTTCGATGTCAAGGTCCGCGGCCTCCGCAACCTCCTCGAAGCCACGCGCGGCGACGCGCCCAAGGCCCTGATCGCGTTCTCCTCGGTCGCTGGCCGGTGCGGCAACCGCGGCCAATGCGACTACGCGATGGCGAACGAAACCCTCAACAAGGTCGCCGCGTTCGAAGCCGCCAGCCGCGGCCTCTTCGCGCGCGCCCTCGGCTGGGGCCCGTGGCAAGGGGGCATGGTCACCCCCGCCCTCGAACAGCATTTCCGCAACCTCGGCGTCCCACTCATCGCCCTCGAAGACGGCGCGCGAATGCTCGTCGAGGAGCTGAGCGACGGTTCGGGCAACGTGGAGCTCGTGCTCGGAGGTGAACCGCGCCCCGATGCCCTCGCGGCGCCCCCCCCTGTCCAGGAGCACCGCTTCGACGCACTCGTCGACCGCCACCTCTTTCCCATGGTGGACGCCCACCGTGTGAAGGGGGCGCCTGTGCTCCCCATGGCCCTCGCCCTCGAGCTCTTCGCTCGTGGGGCCCGAGCAGCGCGGCCCGATCTGCACTTCGTCGGTTTCGAGGACGTGCGCGTGCTCAGGGGCGTCCGCCTCGAGCGCTTCGACAAGGGCGGCGATCGGCTCGGCGTCGTGCTCCGCCCGATCAGCAACGGCGAGGGCGTGCGTTTCGCGATGCAGCTCGTGGATGACGAGGGGCGCCCGCGCTATTCGGCAACAGGGATCGGCGCGAGCGAGCGAACCGGCGGCAAGGCCCTCCCGCAGGCACTTCAAGGCGTTCGTCCCTTCGAAGGCACCGTCTACGACGGCGTCGCCCTCTTCCACGGGGAGGCCTTCCAGGTGCTCGTGGACACGCCCCGGGTGGGCGAGAGCGGTGCTGAGGCAACCGTGGTGGGAGCCCCCGCCCGCGGCTGGCCTTCCGCGCCGTGGGAGACGGACCCGGCGCTGATCGACGGGGGGCTGCAGCTCGCGCTGCTGTGGACCTGCCACCGCGACGGCGGGGCCGCGCTCCCGACCGCCTTGGGCTCGGTGCGCTACCACCGCCCCGGCCTCGTCGAAGGGAAGCTCCGCGCCGTGCTCCATGGCCACGAGCTGCGCGAGGACCGTTCGATCTCGGACGTGGTCTTCGTCGACGACGCGGGCAAGATCGTCGCGGAGCTCCGCGGCGTCGAGATGCACGTCCTTCCCGGGTCCCGGGCAAGCCGCGCGGCGCGCGCCTGAGCCGATGCGCTTCGCGCCGATCGCCATCGTCGGGCGGGCCTGCCGACTGCCCGGCGCCAACACGCCCGCTCAGCTTTTCGAGCTCGTCCGGCGCAAGGATGTGGCCGTCCGCGACGCGCCCGAGGGCCGCTGGCGCGTCCCGCCCGAACACGTCCTCGCGAGCGATCCGAACGACGCGACGGACCGCACCTGGACCCGCAAGGGAGGCTACGTCGGCGACTTCGAGTTCGACCCGCGCGGCTTCGCCGCCGACCCGGACTTCCTCCGCGCACTCGATCCCCTCTTCCACTGGGTCCTCGACTGCGGTCGCCGCGCGCTCCTCGACGCTGGGCCCGAAGCGAACGACCGAACCGGCGTCGTGCTGGGCAACCTCTCGCTGCCAACCTCGGGGCTGTCGCGCTTCGCCGAGGAGATCTGGCTCGGGGACCTCGCCGTGGGCTGCGGCGTCAAGGGGAACCCGGCCGACCGCTTCATGAGCGGCCTGCCCGCCCAGCTCCTGCTGCGAGGTCGGGGCCCCGCGTTCGCCCTCGATGCCGCCTGTGCCTCGTCCCTCTACGCCATCGAGCTGGCGTGCCGCGAGCTGCAGGAGGGACGCGCGGATCGGATGCTGGCCGGGGCGGTCAACCGCGCCGACGATCTCTTCCTGCACATCGGCTTCAGCGCCCTGGGCGCCCTGAGCCGCAGCGGGCGCAGCCGCCCCTTCCACGCCGACGCCGACGGCCTCATCCCCGCGGAAGGGGCCGGCTTCGTCGTGCTCGAACGCCTCGACGACGCCGTCCGCGCCGGCCGGACCATCCACGGGGTCATCCGCGGCGTGGGCCTCGCCAACGACGGCCGCGGGCGCGGCATCCTCGCACCGAGCGCTCAGGGACAGGCGCGTTCGATGCGCGCCGCCCTGGCGATGGCGGGCCTCGAACCGAACGACATCGGCTACATCGAATGCCACGCGACGGGCACCCCCGTCGGCGACGCGACGGAGCTGCGCTCCATGGAGGCCGTCTACGAGCGCGGGCTCCCCATCGGCTCGCTGAAGGCCAACATCGGCCACGCGATCACGGCCGCGGGCATCGCGGGCCTCATCAAGCTGCTCGAAGCCCTCCGGGAAGATGAGCTCCCGCCGACACCTCTGGATGCCCCGAGCGACGCGCTCTCGCGCTCGCCCTTCGAGGTCTTGGATGCCCCGCGCCCCTGGGTCGGCCCCCGCCGTGCGGCGCTGAGCGCCTTCGGTTTCGGCGGCAACGACGCACACCTCATCGTCGAGGCGCACGATCCTGGGCGGAGCTTCGCCGTCCCGGCCCCGCCTCGGGACGACGTCGTGATCGTCGCGATGGGCGCGCGCGTCGGCGCTGGGCAGTCCCTGCACGACTTCGAACGTGTCGTCTTCGAGGCAGCTCAGCCGGGCGTCGCCGAGACGGTCCGTATCCCTCTGAGCGAGCTGCGCTTCCCACCGAACGACCTGCGCAAAGCGAGCGGTCAGCAGATGCTCCTGCTGGCCGCGTGTCTCGAAGCGACGCGCGGGCTCTCCCTCGACCGGGCGCACACTGGCGTGTTCGTCGGCTACCAATGCGACCCCGAGATCGCCCGATGGGGCGCCCGGTGGCGCGCGCAGGCCTGGGGCGAGGCGCTCGGCGCCGATCAGCAATGGATCGAGGCGGCCCGCGACGCCTTCGCCCCACCTCTCGAAGCCGCGCATGTCGTCGGCACCTTGCCCAACATGCCGGCCAACCGCCTGAGCAGTCAGCTCGATCTGACGGGACCAAGCCACACCGTCGCCGCCGAAGCCTTGAGCGGCGTGCGGGCGCTCCTCGTGGGCCTTCGCGCCGTCGCTCGGGGCGAGCTCGACGCGGCCGTCGTGGGCGCCGTCGACCTCTCCAACGAGCCGGTGCATCGCGCCGCGAGCGGCGAGCAGACCGCGGACGCTGCCATCGTCATGGTCCTGCGCCGCCGGCGCGACGCCGAACGCGACGGCCAGGCGATCCTCGCGAACGTGTGCGTCGAAGCCTCCGACGGCCCCGACACCTGGCCGCTCTCCGGCCGCATCGGCCGCGCCTTCGCGGCCAGTGCTCTCCTCGAGGTGGGGGCTGCCGCGCTGCGCTGCGCCCGTGCCGGCGCCGAACCGGCGCTACGGGAAGAGCGGCTGCGCTTCGGTGAGATCGGCCTGCGCCTATGGTCCGATGCCCCACCGAGGCGTGCCCCCGAGCCCGCGGCGCTGGGCCCTTGCCTGGAGCTGGCCGTCCGCCCCGCCCCCGTCGACCTCCCCACCCCCACCCCCCAAGGCGTCCTCATGCAGAAGATGGCCCCCGCACCATGGCTCCCGCCCGTCGGTGACGTCCTGAGCCCGGCTCCCCTCCCAGAGGTCTGGGCCGAGGGCCGCGGGCCACGCAGTCTTCCTCATGGCGCGGCCATGGGATCGTCGCAGACTCCGATCGAACCGACGCCCCCAACCACGGCGATCGCGCCAGCCGTTCCGGCTGTTCGACTCGAACCGAGCCCGATCGCTCCGGCGGCTCCACCTGCTCCGGCGGCTCTGGCCGCTCCGAGCCTTTCGGCGGGGGCCACCCCCAGGGCAGCCTTCCTCGCGTCCTTCGTCGCCCACCAGCGCCGGATGGGCGAGATCCACCGAGCCTTCCTCACACAGCAGGCAGCCCTCCACCAGCAGTTCGTGCAGACGACCGCCGCACCGGCGGCACTTCTGCAAGCGGGGCTGAGCGCAACCCCAACGAGCGCACCGGCCCACCCCACGACACTGCGTGCCGCGCCGCCCCTCGCCGCGGCCCCAGGCGGGACACGGCCGGAGCGCCAGACCGAAGCTGGAGCATCGCTCCAGGCGCCGCGACCGCCCACGAAGACCGAAGCTCCAACCAGGCCGGAGCGCCAGACCGAAGCTAGAGCATCGCTCCAGGCGCCGCGACCGCCCACGAAGACCGAAGCTCCAGCTCACCGGAAGGAACCGCGCACCGACGAGCTCCCGCTCGCGTTCCGCCCTCGGGGCCCCTCCTTCAGCCGACGCGACCTCGAGGTCCACGCGAGCGGCCGCATCAGCGCGATCTTCGGCCCGCTCTTCACCCAGCAAGACGCTTACCCCGTGCAGGTCCGCATGCCCGAGCCGCCGCTGCTGCTCGCTGACCGCTGCACCGGCATCGACGCCGAGGCTGGCTCGATGGGCAAGGGCACCTGCTGGACGGAAACGGACGTCCGCGCCGAGAGCTGGTACCTGCAGCACGACGGTCACATGCCCGCCGGCATCATGATCGAGTCCGGCCAAGCCGACCTCTTCCTCATCAGCTGGCTCGGCGCCGACTTCCTCAACAGGGGCGAGCGCGCCTACCGGCTCCTGGGTTGCGAGATGACCTGGCTCGGCGATCTCCCCAAGGTCGGCGACACCCTCGCCTACGACATCCACATCGACGGCCACGCCCAGCAAGGGGACGTGCGTCTCTTCTTCTTCCACTACGACTGCTGGGTCCGTGAAGCGGACGGAACGCTTCGACCTGCGCTGAAGGTTCGGCACGGACAGGCCGGTTTCTTCACCGCACAGGAGCTCGCCGAGAGCGCCGGCATTCTCTGGACACCCGAGGCTCAGGAGATTCGCACCGACGCCCGCGTGGACCCCCCCGCGATCGACCACGGCAAGCGCTCGTTCAGCCGGGAGGAGCTCGAAGCCTTCGCGGCCGGCGAACCTTGGCGCTGCTTCGGTCCCGCCTTCGAGCGCACCAAGACGCACACGCGCACACCGCAGATCCAATCGGGACGCATGCTCTTCGTCGACGAGATCACCGAGTTCGATCCTACAGGTGGTCCGTGGAAGCGCGGATACCTCAAGGGCGTGAGCAAGATCCGCCCGGACCACTGGTTCTTCGACGGCCACTTCAAGAACGACCCGTGCATGCCGGGGACGCTCATGCTCGAAGGCTGCGTCCAGACCATGGCCTTCTACCTCTCGGCCCTCGGCTACACCGTCGACCGCGACGGCTGGCGCTTCCAGCCCGTCGCCGACGAGACCTACAAGCTCCTATGCCGGGGCCAGGTGATACCCAGCAGCCGGGAGCTGACCTACGAGATCTTCGTCGAGGAGGTCCACGACGGACCGACGCCCACCCTCTACGCCGACCTCCTGTGCACCGTCGACGGCCTCGGAGCGTTCCATGCGCGGCGCTTCGGCCTCGAGCTCGTCCCGAGCTGGCCCCTGACCTCCCCCGACCGCCGACGCCTCGCCGAGCGCCACGGCGGCGACCCGCGCGCGGCCATCGGCCGCTGGGAGGACACCGAACACCGCTTCGACTATGGGTCGCTCCTGGCCTGCGCGTGGGGACGGCCGACCGCCGCCTTCGGGCCGATGTACGAGCGCTTCGACGGCACGCGCCGCACACCTCGGCTTCCCGGCCCGCCCTACCACTTCCTGACGCGGGTCACGAAGGTCGAAGGCGCCATGGGAGGGCTCGAGACGGACTGCGAGTTCGAGTTCGAGTACGAGATCCCCTCCGACGCTTGGTATTTCGACGCGAATGGCGCGCGGGTCATGCCCTTCGCGGTTCTCCTCGAAGCGGCGCTTCAGCCCTGCGGCTGGATCGCAAGCTACGTCGGCTCGACCCTCACGAGCGACTCAGACCTGCTGTTTCGCAACCTGGACGGATCGGGCACGATCAAAGCCGAGGTCTTCCCCGAGAGCGGGACGCTCCGCACGATCGTCCGCAACAAGAGCATCTCGCGCAGCGCGGGGATGATCATCGTCTCCTTCGACGTGCGCTGCCTGCTCGGCGATCAGGAGGTCTACGCGCTCGACACGGTGTTCGGCTTCTTCCCGCCGAGCGCCTTCGAAGACCAGGCAGGGCTGCCGGCGACCTCGGCGCAACAGGCCCTCCACGACGCCCCGTCGAACGTGCGGATCGATCTTCGGAAGCGGGACAGCGAGTATCGCTCCGGCAGCCTCCGACTCGCCGGGACGGCACAGGGCCCGACAGGGCCGGTGAACCTCCTCATGATCGACCGCGTCACCCACTGGGATCCTCAGGGCGGCGCCGCCGGCCTCGGCTGCGTCCGAGCCGAGAAGGACATCGACGCGGGCGAATGGTTCTTCAAGGCACACTTCTACCAGGACCCCGTCCAACCCGGCTCCCTCGGCATCGAGGCGATGCTCCAGGCG
>JALVDI010000553.1 GCA_027009115.1 Polyangiaceae bacterium
GCCGGTTGAGGAAGACATACAGCGCCGGGTCGCGCGCCGAGCGTCCCATCCACTCGCTCACGAGTGCCGCGAGCCGGTCGAAGCTCAGGTGCATGTTCACCGGCTCGAGCGCCACGAACACCTCGACGTCCTGCGGGATCATCGCACGCCTCCCGCCGCGCACAGCACCTCCAGCACACGACGCAGCGTTCCGGTGTCGAACTCGGCCGGGAGCTCCACCTGCACCTCGCCCACGTGCAGGCGAAGGGTCGACGAAATGCTCGTCTCGCCACCCTCGCGACGCCGCACCTTCGCAAACCTCGGTGGCCGCGTCTCGAAGGTCTCGTTCAACGCCCGCGCCGACTCGCGCCGGATTCGACCCGACCAATACCGCAGCGAGCCCAGCTTCAGCCCGTGCTCCTCGCAGTACCCCGTCGCCGTCTTCCCGCTAACACGCCACCGCTCGACGTGCTCAGCCCACTCCGCTCTCGATAGCTCCATCCCCCAAACCTGAGCGACCCCGTCCTCAAGCGGAACACGGGGCTCATGCAGCGGTTACCCACGTTCGGCGCGACCGTCGTCGCCGCCATGCGCACCGATGCGCTCGCCCGCGCGTTCTGCATCGCCACGGACGCGACCGGCTTCGCCGTGCAGCCGGGCGCTCGGGACGGCCCGCGGAGGCCCTGTCGCAAGGGGCACTACTTCGCTCAGATCAGCACGGGGCTCGTGCAGCGGATACAAACGCTCAGGATGCGCGCCCACCCGCCGGACAAGACACACACGGCCGCTTCCATCCCTGGAGGAAGGTCCCACCCTTTTTGCCCGGCACCGGATCCTGTCGGCACGCCGAAACCCTGGACGAACGCATTGAGGTCTTCTACTCCTTCCAGAAGCTTCGATTCGATCCTTGGCGACCGCGTCGTGCCATGGACGAGAACGAGCATCCCCAAACGACCTCATCAAGCCGTCCACGAAGGCGGAACATTCTCTCTTCCACGGGACGCGCCGGAACTTCCGCCGGACCGGACGGTGCTCGGAGTGCTGATGCGACGTTCATGTGTGACGCCTATCGCCCTTCTTCTGCTGCCGGCCATCGCGTGCTCGGATCCCTCTGCCGAAGTCATGGATGCTCGCGTCGATGGAAGGAGTACGGACGACGCCGAAGGCATGCACGACGCGACGCCGCTCGATGGGTCGCCCTCGGACGCTGGGTCGCCCTCGGACGCTGGGTCGCCCTCGGACGCTGGGTCGCCCTCGGACGCTTCCGTGCGCTCTCCTGTCTGGGCCATCAATCTCGTGGTCCCGGGAGGAGCTGCGAGCATCCAGGCCTATCTCGACGGGGCCAGCAAGGACGTGCTCTACCCCATCACGAGCCGATTCTACGAGACGTACCCCGACGATTTCGACTTCCTGTACCTGGTAGCGGAGGTCGACCATGGCGCCGGCCGCTTCTCCCATGCTCACCGCCCCTCCATGCCCGAGAACGGTCAGTCTGGCGTCGTCGACGATCCGAGATGGGGAAGTGCTGGACGCCTCCGCGGGGTCGTCGCGCTCCGGCTCGGCAGCTCCGGCAACGGTCCGACGCTGCACGAGACCTTCCATTACTGGGGCGTCTTCCTCGACCGCTCTTTCGGCTTCGGGCGCGATCGCACGCATGCGTTCGGGCCTCATTGGGGTCTGGCAAGCGTCTTCGGTCAGGTTGGAGGGTTCGACGCGAGCACCCTTCGCTGCGCCAATGGAGGGACCTACCCCGCGTGCACGCCCGAACCAGGCGGCCGCATCCGGTACAGTGTGGGAAGCTTTGGACCCACGGCCAATGGCGGTGATATCGTGCCCTATGCGCCGATCGAACTCTACCTGATGGGGCTCGCGCCGGCCTCCGAAGTGGACGACATTCTCGTTCTGATGAATGCGGACTTTCTCGGAACCGTGCCTGGTGAAGAACGCATGCTTTTCGAAGCGGACGGAATCGA
>JALVDI010000554.1 GCA_027009115.1 Polyangiaceae bacterium
CAGAAGCTCTGCCACAGGAGGCTCCCATCGGAGCGAAACGCCCAGGTGCCGCCGCCGCTGCCGAGGGCGACGATCTCGTTCCGGCCGTCGCCGTCGATGTCTCCGACGGCGACGTTCGTGGTCGCTTCGAGGACGCCGGGCTCGAGGGAGGTCGGCGGGTAGCTCAGGGTGGTGTCCGTGCGGGGGTCGACGACGCGGAGGACGCCGGGCTCGCTGTCTCGGCGAAGGATCGGATAGGAGACGAAGACGAGGACCGGATCGAGGCCCTCGCCGTCAGGCTCGAGATCCGCGACCATGGGGGTCGAGCAGACGTGCACCGCGTCGCCATGGACGTCGAGGGGACCGGTCGGCCAGCGGTACTCGAGGACCGGCGCGTCGAAGGGGAAGATCTCCGGCTCGATGCGACAGGACTCGGGGTCGGGGGGACGCGGAGTGGGGGGGCGGGCGGCGTCGAATCCAGCGTCGGTGGCGGTGTCGTGGGGCCCGTCGCTGGGCGCGTCCGTGCCGGCGTCCGTGCTCTCGAGGCGTCCGTCTCTGCCGGCATCGCGCGGGGGCGCTCCGTCCCTCGCGGCGTCGCCACCGGCCGCACCGGGCACGAAGCTCTCGTAGCAGGCGGCGCAGAGGGCGAGAGAGAGGATGGAGAGTCGCACAGGGTCTTCTTAGGGCGAATTGCGGGCCGCCGCACGCCGCTCGGTGACCGGGTTGACGAGGGGTGGGATCCCCTCGATTTCGACCCGCACCACGTCGCCCGCCTCGATGGGACCCACTCCGGCCGGGGTGCCCGTGAGCACGAGGTCTCCCGGCTCGAGGGTCATGATCCGCGAGATGTACGCGACCAGCGCTGCGGGTGTCCGGAGCATCGAATGGGTGTTCCCGTCTTGGCGCAGGGCCTGGCCCACCCAGGTGCGGATTCGAAGCGAGCCGGGGTCGAGGTCGGTGACGATGCAGGGGCCGACCGGACAGAAGGTGTCGAAGCCTTTGGCGCGTGTGAATTGGACGTCGGCGCGCTGGAGATCTCGGGCGGTGATGTCGTTGGCGGCGGTCCAGCCAAAGATGGCGGCGCGAGCGGCCTCTTCGTCGGCGTCGCTCAGCCGCCGGCAGAGGACCACGGCCAGCTCGCCTTCGTGTTCGATCCGCGCGCTCACGGCGGGCAAGCGGATGGCCTCGCCAGGCCCGACGATCGCCGAGGGGGGCTTGAGGAAGAGCAGCGGTTCGGCGGGGACGGCGTTTCCCAGCTCCGCAGCGTGGGCCGCGTAGTTGCGCCCGACGCACACGATTTTGGTCGGGGCCACCGGCGCAGCGAGGTCCGCCTTCGGCGCGCGAGCAGACGTCGCGCGGCCTCCGAGCCAGGGAGCCGCGTCGAGGATCGCGAGGTCGTCGCCGGTGTCGCAGGCCCAGCGACCGTCGGCGAGGCGGTAGTACTCCATGCGGCGGCAGGCTACCGCACGGCGGAGCTCAGCGATGCTGGACGGTGACCGTCCCGTCCTCGCGGAGGGTGATGGCGCCACCCTCGCCGAGGCGACCCCAGCGGCAGCTCCACAGGAGCTCGCCGCGGGAAGGGGGAGTGAAGGCCACCGCGATGGGGGTCGCTTCCCCGCGCAGGATGAAGCTCGAGCCGTGGCGGAAGGTGCCGTCGGGGAGGGGGTAGAGCGCTGCGAGGAGGGCGTCGTCGCCGCTGCGTCCGCTGAGTACCCAGATGCGCTCGCCCGGGGCCGGCGACCACTGGAGTGCGCCTCCGGTGAGCTCCCAGCCGTGCAAGGCCTCGACACCGTCGCCAGCTTCGACCGCACGCATCATCGTCTCGTCGGTCTCCGGCGTGAACTCGTCCGCCCACGAGGCCAGCTCGGGCACGGCGCGCAGGACCGCGCGGATGCGCTCCGCGCCCAGCTCGATCCGTCGGAAGCGCGGCCAGGCTCGCTCCGTCGGGTAGGTGGCCGGGAGCTCGG
>JALVDI010000555.1 GCA_027009115.1 Polyangiaceae bacterium
CGTAGTAGTCCGGGTGGTGGCAGGTCATCACGTCCGGGGCGAGGGGCAGCTTGCTGCCGCCGATCCACCAGGCGTCGTGAAAGACGACCTTCCCCCGCGCGTCGACGTCCCCGAAGAGCGCCTGGTGGTGCGCGCCGGCGCGCTCGCCGGGCTTGGCGGGCGCCGCCCACTCGCCGCCGCGGGCGTGGGCGGCCTTGGCGGCGACGCCCTTGAGCGCGCTGCCGGGGATGAACGGCAGGCCCCAGGGACGCAGCAGGCGCAGGCCGGTCTCGCGGACCGAAGCGTCGCCGAGCCCCACGACGAAGCGGCCCGTGCACTCGAGGTTCCAGGTGCGGGTGTTCGGCAGCGCATGCAGACGCTGTTCGTGCGCCTTGAAGGCCTGCGCGTAGGCTTCGGGCACCTTCACCTTGGCGACGACCTCGCGCGCGTGCCGGCCGTGCGCCTCCTGGTCGTTGCCTTCGGGGAGCAGCTCGAGGGCCGTGGAGAGGTTCGTGGTCGCGGTGACCTCCACGGACTTCAGGGCTTCGCGGCGGGTCATTCGCCCTCCTCGGCGGCGGCGGCGTCGATCTTGAGCACGCCTTGCACCATGCGGCGGTACCAGCTCGCGCAGAGGGTCGCCTCGTGGGTGAGCCGGAGGTAGCTCGACAGCTCGGCGTTGCGGACCCGGTCCAGGAGGGAGTCGGCGTCGCGGATCGCGGGGTCGACCCGCCGGAGCTGCTCGGCGAGGTGCTCCAGCAGCTTCTTCTGGTCGTCGTTGCCGCGGCTTTGGATGAAGTGCAGGGCCTGGCAGAGGCCGGCGGCGGTCACCAGGGCCGGCAGCTTGTGGACCATCGTCGCGTACTTCTTTCGGTGCGGCTTTTCCTTGTTCCGGAAGGCGTCGACGTGTTTGAAGGCGAGGGCGGCGCGGTGCTGGTCGAGGGTGGCCATCAGAGCACCTCCATGCGGCAGAGGCCGCGGCCGATGCTGGCGTTGCCGCCGACCTGAAGTGGGGCCTTGCTCAGCTCGCGGACGGGGTCGAGGAGCTCCTCGGGGCTCGGCACGGCGCCGCCCACGGCGACCGGGGTAGCGCGCAGCAGGCCCACGAGGATCGACTCGACGGGGAGGGCCTCTTCGGTCCACAGCGCACCCTTCGCGACGGCGCCCGTCTCGGGGTCGATGCGGTTTCGGGCGATGACCTCCATCCCCGTGCGGAGCAAGACGCTCATCACGTCGTCGGTGACCAGCACGACGCGATCGTCGAAGTGCAGACGCAGCGTCTTGTCGTTGCCGAAGAGCCGCTGCGCGATCGCGTCGGCGAGGGAGCGAAGCTCACCGCTATCGCTGGCGGAGAAGTCGAAGTCTTCGAGGACGACCTTTTTCGTCTGGCTACCCTTCGAGCCGCCGGCAAGGTTCGCGTCGCCACTCGTGAGACAGTGGCCGTCGGACTTCGGGAGCTCCACTTCGGGCAATGTGAGGCCGGCTTCGGCGGCGTCCCGGCGGAGGCGGCGGAGCATCGTCGGGGAGGTGACCCAGGCGAAGCAGCCGCGAACGCTCCGCATGGGGAGGAACGTCAGGCGCGCGTCGCCGAACTGGACGCCCCCGGCGTGATCGCTCGCGTTGTCCGTGTCGGGGCCGAAGACCTTGGCGACGTAGTCCGCGCCGCCGGCGGCCGCGCGCAGCACGCCCTTGAGGCTCGACCCGGGGACGAGGGGGATGTTCGTGGGCTTGTCCCGCGCGATGGGCAGGTCGATGCCGCCGATGGCGTGGCCGGTGCCGCAGTGGATGGGGGAGAGGGCGTGGAGCAGGTACAGGGCAGGGTTCATGGCAACCTCTTGAAGAAGGCGTCGATGGGATCGAGGAACATGGAGTCGTCGGGGGCGCGCTTCGGTTTGGGCATGTGCTTCGCTTCGGCGGGGGTGAGAGCGACGGGAACCGGGTCGCGAACGCGGCGCTTGTCCACGAACGCCTCGGTGGGCCGGGGGGCGAGCTCGGCGGCGAGAGCGCAGATCGTTCCGTCGGGCTGGCGGTAGGGCCGGAGCACGAGGGGCGAGGCCCAGCGATCGGCTCGCTCGCCGTCGACCGCTGCGTGGAGGGTGGCGCTGGGGTCGCCGCGATCCTTGAAGTGAAAGACGATGGGCAAGCCGAAGGCGGCGCGGGGGAAGGCGTTGGCGTCGGTCAAGGGGGTCTTGTGGCGAGGGGCCGAGCTGCCCAGCAGGCGCCGGAGCGCGTCCGGTTCGGGCCAGTAGCTGCGGCCCTCTCGTCTTTCTTTGCCCTTCCTTCGGCCGAGGCCTATGCCCTGACGCATTTCCTTGAGGACCCTGAGCAGGGCGGAGAGCGCTTTGTGTCCATCGGGGAACGTGCCGCCGACGTTCGCGCGGACGAGGTGAGGCCAGCGGACGTCGCGCTCGGGTGGCCAGCGCTCGAGGCCCTCCTCGAGCGACGCCGGCACGGAGAGCTTCGGGACGTCGCCGGTGCGCGTGTCGTCGCCGGTGCGCGTGTCGTCGCCGTGGCCGGTGCATGCGATGGCGCCGAAGCCGCGCCGGGTGCGGGCGCCGAGGCCGCCGAAGGTCTCCCAGCCCCAGAGGGCCGCCGCGACGTCGTCTTCGACGGACTTGGGCAGCCGCAGGCGCAGCGAGAACTCGGCGTCGCCGTAGTCCCAAAGGACCCCCGGGGGGTCGTCGCTGCCCTTGTCTGGCCGAAGGGGGAAGGCCCCGTAGGCGATGGACTCGAAGCCACTACGGGGCCGGAATTTCTCGCCCTCGAAGACCTTCAGCTCCGTTGGTTTTCTCGGTTGCTTGACGACGGCGATGGAGAGGGGTGAGCGGTGCTTCGTGTCGCCGAAGATCTCCGCCTCGGCTTCGCGCAGCTCCTCGATCGTCTGCAGGCGGCGCGGGTTGACCGCCCGCCACCAGAAGCGGAGCTGGCCGCGGATCGAAGGGACGCGGACGGGGGTGATGGGGTCGTGCTCTTGCGGCTCGACGCCGCCGCCGAAGACCGGGGTAAGGAAGCGGTAGGTGCGCGTGGTGGCCAGGAGGCTGCCATCGGGGCGTTTTCCCGGCTTGGGGACGGTGTCGCTCATCGTTGCACTCCAATCAGGCACAGGCCCCAGCCGTCCAGGCGGTCTTGGGCGTCGCAGGAGACGCACTGGAGCCAGTGGTCGCGGACCCACTGGCGGCGGGCTTCGCCCGGACCTCGCAGCCGGATCCACAGGACGCTGCCGGCGGGCGCGGCGCGGCGGCTCGGCTTGGGGCGCCGGTCGCGGAGGCTCCAGCCCGAGACGCTCAACGGCGGTCCGACGCTCAAGGCGACGAGGGTGGCTTCGAGGTCGTCCCGTCGCTCGAGGAGCGGGGAGCGCTCGCCCGGCCGCCAGCCGCCCTCGAAGAGCGCCGGGGTCGCGAGGTAGACGCGCAGGGTCGCCTCCTCGCCCTCCGCCGCCCGATCGAGGAGCGCCTCCGGCGGGGACGGCCAGCGGTCGTCGCTCGGCGTCCAGTACACGAGCCGGCGCTCGCCGCCGAGGGGCGCGGGGCCCGGCGCAGGGTCCTTGCCGTCGAAGGAGCCCATGCTCACGTAGAGCCCGAGGGGTGAGCCCGCGCCCTCGGCGCGCGTTCCGTTGGCTGGTGGGCGCCCGACGAAGCGAAGCCCCTCGGTCTCGAAGAGGAAGCCCTCGCGGGCGGTCCCCGACGCTGTCAGCGCGACGTGGGTGCGGCGCTCGGTCGGCATCGCGCCCAGCCCGCGGACCAGCTCGGCGAGGGGGCGCGGCTCGGTGTTGGGTTCGAGCTCGCCGAGGAGCCAGGCGAGGGTGGAGCTCAGCGACCAGAACCGCAGGCTCCGGTCGGGCTTGCCTTCCGGCGGGTCGTCCATGGTGAGCAGCTCGAGGTCGCCCAGGTCGTAGTCGACCCGCGCGTCTTCGGGGACCGGGTGCGGCCGGACGCCGCGGAGCAGGTAGCCGCGGAGCTGGCCGCCCTGCTCGTGCCGGAAGAGGGTCGCGTCCGCCGGCGGCGGCACGTAGAGCTCGCCGGTCGCGAGGTCGGTCAACGCCGGGCCGCGCACGGGCACGTGCAGCAGCTCGTCGAGGCGCTCGCGGGGGACGGCGAACGCGCCGGCGGCGTCGCTCCCGAGACGGGTCCGGCACGCCCCGGCGATGGTCGACGGCAGGGGGAAGGGGCGCAGGCCCGGCGCCGAGCGTCCCACGTTTGGGCGCCCGTCGCGCAGGACGAGCGGGTCGCGGGGCTCCAGGATCCAGTGGGTGGTCATCGGGAGGGCTCCTCGGTCGGTGCGTTGGCCCGGCGGCGGGCTTCGGCGAAGAGGCGTGCGACGACGAGCTCGCGCCCGAGCTCGTGGGGCTTGGCGGTCAAACCGAGCCCGTGCAGCTCGGCCAGGAAGTCCTCGTCGAGCTTCTTTCCGCGCAGCACGCGCTCGGTTTCGGCGGCGACGACCTCGTCGAGCCGCTTGACCTTGTCGAGGCCCGGGTGGTGGGCGTGCGGCTCGACGAGCTCTTCGAGGGCCATCAGCTCGAAGGCCGCCTTGTCCGAGACCTCGCCGGCGAGGTGGGCTTCGGTGAAGCGGCGCAGGCGCTCGGTCAGGGGCATCTCCTCGTCCCACGTTCCCGCGAGCGCCAGCTCGGGGCCGCTGCGCTTGTCGATGACGAGGGCGAAGCTGTTCCGCGTCTGCTTGGCGAGGCGCTCCGCCTCCCGGGCCTGGTCCAGGGTTGCGTCCAGGGGGCTCAGGTGGTGGCCGATGGCGACGCCCACCGAGAGGGTGGGGGTCTCGGTGCCCAGCCCCAGGGGCCTGAGCTGCTCCTCGAAGGCGTCGCGGAGGGCCTCGGCGCAGCCCAGGGCGCTGTGCAGCGGGAGGAGCGCGAGGACGTCGTCGCCGCCGGAGTAGACGAGGGAGCCAAGGTGCGCGTCGCTTTCGACGATGGCCAGGGCTTCCTCGGCGAAGGCCGAGAGCGCCTGGGACAAGCGACGGTGGGCGTCGTGCTCCTTCAGGTGGCGAATCGCCCGGCCCATGCGGTCGCCGTCGGCGAGCAGGACCGCGAAGTACGGGAGCGGCTCGTCGAGCCCGAGCTCGGCGCGGAAGCAGCGCACCGCCTGGCGGGCCTTGGGGATCTTGGCCGAGAGCTCGGCCCGCTCGCCCTGAAGCTCCTCGGCGAGCTCGGCGAGGCGGCCTTCGAAGAGGACGGCGCCGTCCATCCGGCCGAAGGGCGGCAGCTTCCGCGGCACGACGTCGAAGACCGCCTGGACGACCTCCGGCAAGGTGTCGTCGAGGGCGTCGCGCAGCCGTTCGAATGCCGCGGGCGCGTCCGGGTGGCGTGCGGCGCCGGCGAGGGTGGGCAGGGCCGCCAGGTGCGAGGTCGAGAAGAAGCGGTCGGCGCCGCTGCGCTCGCTGTCGCGACCGAGGCGTTTGAGGAGGCCCACCCCGCAGAGGCGCTCGGAGGGATGCACGCGGAAGGCGTCGTAGGCGTCGCGGGCAGCGACGTCGCCGGCAGCGATGGCGTCGTAGAGCGTCTCGTCGATCACCGACTCGCGGAAGCCGTCGATGGAGCTCTTGGGGACAGGTCCGCTCCAGGTCGGTGGGTCCCAGACGCGGGTCTGCTTGCGCGCGGCCAAGAGCTGGTCGGCGCGGCGGCGGGCTCGGTCGTAGCCTCCCTCCGCCTCGGCGACGACGACCCACTGGATGTCCAGCAGGTCGGCGACCTGGGCCTCGGCCGCGTCGCGGTGGAGGTAGTGAGCGAGGGTCTGCGGCACGCGGTCGAAGGCCCGCCGCGCCAGGTCCTGCAAGCGGTCGCGGGCGGCGTCGGCCGCCCCTCGGGCTACGTCGCTGGCTTCGTCGACGTCCACCGGCAGGCGCGCCAGGATGCGGTTGGCGACGCGGCGGTCGCGCTCGAGGGCCGCGCGGCTCGCGGCGCCGGGGAAGACGAGCGCCTCCGATCCGTCGCCCCCGTGTTGGGCCGCGGCCTGAGCCACGTGGTCCGCGGCGACCCGCGAGGCGTCGGCCAGGAGCCACGAACCGAACCAGAGGTCGCGGCAGCGCCGGGCGCTCGCGATGAGGTCTTGGACGGGCCCGACCGATAGCAGCAGTACGCTGTGCGTGCTCACGCTCATTCCTCCTCTGCGCGGGCTTGCGCGCCGTCGTCTGGGCCGCCGACGATCCACACCAGCTCGCCGGCGACGAAGGGCTTGCTGCGCTGCTCCTCGGGAGAGCGCCGATCGACGAGGCCGAACTCGCGCGTCGGTCGCTGCAACCGGCGGGCCTCGGTGGCGAGCCTGCCGACGATCAGCCCCATCCAGGTTGTCCCTCCGGTCAGGCAGACGTCGACCTCCGAGGCGTCGAGGAGCCGGCGCCGGTGCGCTTCGGCCAGCTTCTCCAGCGCCCGCTCGGGCCTGTCGCCGGCTCGAGGCCCGAAGGGTGAGGGCAGCCGCGCGTACTCGGCGTCCAGCGCGGTGCAGCCGGCTTGCTCTACGGCGCGCCGGGCGCCTTCTTCGCTCGCCTCCGAGCAGAACACGAGCAAGCTGTCCGGCTTGGGTCGGACGCCGACGAGCGCGCTGTAGAGCGACCCCGGCGACATTCCGCAAGGCGCGATGAGCAGCCGGCCCTCTGTGCCGCCCGGGAGCAGCTCGCCGCTCGGTTCGTCGGGGAGGGAGAGCACTTTGTCCCACTCCGCCACGGCTTCTCGGGTTTTCCTGGCGGACCGCCGCTCCTCGCGTCGCATGCCGTGGTGCGCCAGGGCGTTGCGTTCGTCCGTCAGCTGCTCCCACAGCCTCCCGAGCTTCGCTTGCTGCTCGGTTAGCGGCTCCGAGGAATGGGAGAGCTGCCGCAGGGTGTGCAGCGCGCTCTCGGCCGGCGTCCGAACCTCGCGCTCGAGCCAGCCTTGGGTTCGGCCGAGCTGCCAGAGCAGCCAGTTGACGATGTGCTCCCGCAAGAGCCCCACGGCGACGGCGTCGTGGCCCTGGTCGAGGAGTCGGTGGATGAACTTCTGCTGGCGCTCGAGCTCCGCGCGGTCGAGAAGCAATCGCCCCTTCGCGCCCTGTCTCCAGTCTTGCGCGCCGTCCGGTGGCTCCTTGGCGACGTCTCCGAGGCTCGATACGAACTGGCACTTGAGCTGCTGGGCGAGGGGTACCCCGTGCTGCTTCAGCGCCTTGCCGAGCTCCTTCTCTCGTTTCTGGAGCTCGAAGGCGACGCGTCCGAGCTCGAGGGGGAGGCCCGCGTGGTGGGTGAAGGAGAGGTCTTTGAGTCGGTTCAGGAGACTTCTGTTCGCGTCCTCGAGCAAGTCGGCGATTCCTCTGGCGCTGCCGGTCTCGTCGTAGGTGTGCAGCGCGTTCGCCCAACGCGGCAGGTCGAGCAGCCGCCGGAGGTCGAAGAGGCGGCCACGACCCCTTTGCGGGAAGAAGCCGTAGTAGGCGCCAGCGACACGGACCCGGTCGCCGTGGAGCGCCTGCAGATAGAGCGCGCCGACGTACGTGAGGAGGGCGAAGTGCCGCGGACCCTGGGTGAGGTCGAGGAAGAGCTCCAGGGGCTTCGCCGGTCTCCTGGGAAACTCGTTGGTGAGGGCCTCGAGGAACTCCTCGTCCGCGTCCGGACCTGAGCTCTGCTCGATGTCGATCGACTTCACAACGTCGGCCTGCACCTCGGACCGAAAGGTGGGGAAGGTCTTGGCTTTCGCCTCGGGGGTGCAGAACGCGATCGCCCGGTGGAAGCGACGCCCTTCGCTATCGAGGAGCTTGGAGAGCGCGATGGGCGCGAGGGGGGCGGGGACCGTTCGGTCATGAAGCTCGTAGGTCGTCTCCTTCGCCTCCTTGCCCAGGCTGGTCACCAGGACGCGCTCGATGTCGCCGGTCGCCATGCCCTCAGGACGTGCTCCCGAGGCAAA
>JALVDI010000556.1 GCA_027009115.1 Polyangiaceae bacterium
TGGGTTTGGAATTCCTTGATGATTTCGGACTTGCGGTCGTTCAGCAACGGCATGGTGTGCCCCTGTGACAGGCGCGCTCTCCAGGCACGGTGAGGGCGCGTGGGTTGATGGAAGAGGCGGGCGGCCGCCCGCGAGGCGGCGGAGTATGGCAGCCGCGGGGGTCGCGTCAAGGGAGCGCGGGTCGGCGTGCGGCCAGGCCTCGCCGTGCATCCGCGGAGCGTCTGGGGCAGGCTTGCCGCATGTCTCGGATGCTCTCCTTGGGGTTGCTCTCGTTGGTGCTGGCCTGTGGCGACGACGGCGCGGGCCCGGACGCCGCGGCGCGGGACGCGGCCGCCGGGGACGCGGCCGCCAGGGACGCCGCCGCCAGGGACGCCGCCCGTGACGCGGGCGCCTCGGATGCTGGCCGTGACGCCGGCCGCGACGCCGCCACGGACGCCGGGCGCGACGCCTCGGGTGCGTCGGACGCTTCGGGCGCGGACGCGATGGCCGATGGGAGCCTTCCCTTCGACGCCACCCCGATGGACTGCGCGCTCGCGACGCTCCGATTCACCGGGGGGCCTCTCCCGCAGATGACCAATGGCTCGGGGGACGACTTCAACACCGGGGGCGGCGAGGGTTGCCCGTTCCCGAGCGTCACCGGACCGGACCGCGCCTACGCCTTGATCTCCGAGCTCGGGGCCGGGACCTACCGCGTCCGGGTCGAGCCTGTCGGCGGCGTCGCGTGGGACCCGATCGTTTACGTGCGGGCATCCTGTGACGCGACGACGTGCCTGGCCGGCTCGAACCTCAACGGCGTCGGGGAGCCCGAGCAGGTCGACATCACGTTGGGGGAGGGCGAGATCGTCTACGTGATCGTCGACACCGACATCACCAGCGGCGACCCCGGCGGTGGCCCCTTCACGATCGCCGCTCAGAAGCTGCCCCCAGGCTGAGAGGACCCGGCCGTCGCGGACATATTGCGCGACGAGACCCCGGGGCCGCCCCTCGGAGCTCGGGCGATGGAGCTGGCTTAGCGGCAGGGCGCCGCGGTTCGAGGTTAGGCTCGCCGGGCACCGATGCCTTCCTCGCTCCACGGACACTTCTGGACCCTCTGGCCGCGGCTGCGCGGCGTGCTTCGTCCTGCGCCTCCACCGCCTTCCCGGCACTGGCGGACCCAACTGTGGGATCCGAGGATCGGCGAGCTTACCCTTAGCGGTCGCTTGCACGAGAGCGGCGGCCGCGAGCTGCTGCTGCTCGTCCACGGCCTGGGCGGAAGCCATCGCAGCCCCTACATGGTGGCGGCGGCGCGCGCGGCGGCAGCCCGAGGGCTCGCGTGCCTGCGGCTCGACCTGCGAGGGGCCGACCGCCGGGGCGGCGACTACTACCACGCGGGCCTCACCGACGACCTCCGGGCGGCGCTCGGCGCTGAGGAGCTCGCTCGCTTCGAGCGCGTCTATCTCTTGGGCTACTCGCTGGGGGGGCATGTCTGTTTGCGCTACCTCGCCGAGCCCGACGTCGATCCTCGCGTCGTGGCGGCCGCGACCGTCTGCGCTCCCCTCGACCTGAGGGCGGGCGCCCTCGCCATCGACCAGCCGGCGCGCCGGCCCTACCGCGCGCATGTGCTCCGCGGGCTCAAGGCGATCTATGCCGAGGTCGCCCGGCGCCGAGAGGTGCCCCTCGCGCTGCGCGAAGCTCGACGTATCACCACCCTTCGCGAGTGGGACGAGCGCATCGTCGCGCCGCGTTTTGGGTTCGCGGGTGCCGAAGACTACTGGCGCAGCCAGAGCGCTGCTCCGCTCCTCCACCGGGTGAGGGTACCGACGGCGATGATCGTCACGGCCGCCGACCCCATGGTGCCTTTGTGTACCCTCGAACCCCACCTGCGTCGCGGCCTCGCGGTCCGACCTTGCGTGCTCCCCCTGGGCGGTCACGTGGGTTTCCCTGCGGGCGTCGACCTGGGTCTGGGCACGTCCGGGAGCGTCGAGGCGCAGCTGCTCGCGTGGCTCGCCGGGGGAGGCCGGGATCCGTCGTGACGGGCTGCTAGGCTCTGGACACATGCGCCGCGCCCCCATCTTCGGCCTCGCGCTCATCCTCGGCGCCTGCGGGGCGACCGAGGAGTCGCCCGCCGTGCTTCCGAGCACGCGCCCCGCCGAGTGTCCCGCCACGGCGCGGGCACCGGAACCGCTGCCGGGGGTCGGCCCCGAGCACGTCCGCCTCGATTATTGGCTGGCGCAACAGGCCGAGCGCTACGGCGACGTGGACGAGGTGCTGCTGACCCCCGAGGAGATCGCCGACCACGCGGCGGCGCTCCGGGTCGGTGACGATCCACCCCGGCAGCCGGACCTGAGCGAGCCGCTGGCGAGGGAAGTGCTTCGGGCCCAGCTCGCCGAGCGCCTCGCGTACCTACGGGAGAAGTTCGACTCCGGTGCTTACGTGGAAGCGAACGGCGAACCCCTGAGCGAGGACGCGCGGCGGGCCTTTGCGCTGCCGCCGGGACCGCTGGCGCTTCACCCGGAGCTGCGGGTCGCGACGGCGCCGCTCTCGCTGCGTTGCGGCCCGCGGTCCGAGGGCTTTTACACGCCGGCCCTCGACATGTCCTTCGACCGGAACAACTGCTCGACCGTGCGGGCGCAGGAGCCCGTCGAGATCCTCATGGAGTGGCCGACGGGCATGAAGCTCGCGCGCACCCGCTACGCTCTGGGCTGGATCGCGCCGGACGCACCGCTCTCGCCGGTGGTCGGTGCCGCGCTTCGGGACGACGTCCTGGGCGCCGATCGCCTGCTCGTGCACAGCGCGCGCGAGCTGCGCGTGGGGGGGCGGGCGGTCTCGTTGCCCGCAGGCACCCTCCTACCGTCGAAGGGAGGGCGCGCGCTCGTCGCGGGGCCGAGCGGCTTCGACGAGGTCGACCTGCCGGATGCGATCCCGACGCACCGACCGCTGACTCGGCGCGCCGTGCTCGAGGAGGCGTTCCGACTGCTGGGCACGCCCTACGGTTGGGGCGGGCACGACGGCGGGCGCGACTGCAGCCGCTTCCTCCTCGACGTGTTCGCTGCTTTCGGCCTTCCGCTTCCGCGCCACAGCGCTCGGCAGGCGGAGGCGGGCACCTTCGCCATCGACGTCGGCGAGGTGCCCCGCGACGAGAAAGCGCTCGTGCTCGACGCCGCCATGCGCAAGGGCGTCGTGCTGCTCCACTTTCCTGGTCACATCATGCTCTACCTGGGCCGCGACGCCGCCGGCGAGCCCATGGTGCTGCACTCCTTCAGCGAGTACGTCGAGCCGTGCGACGCCGCCGACGACGAAGGGCGCCCTCTCGAGACCCTGCGCCGCGTCGATCGGGTGACCGTCACCGACTTGAACCTCGGCGCCGGCAGCTCCCGCGGCGACTTCCTCACGCGCGTCACGAAGGTCGTGGTCTTCGGTGGCGCGCCGGGCGTCGAGCTGCAGGGAGCGGCGACGCTCCGACCGGCGGCGCCCATCCACCCGCCTGCCGAGCGTTGCGACGACTCCCTCGACGTGGCCGTGTTCCGCTCGCCGCGTCGGCCCCACCCGGGCCAGCCGCTGCGGGTCGTTGTGATGAGCAGCGAGGACCCCGGCCCAGTGACGTTGACGCTCCTGGACCCCGCCGGCGAACGCGTCGAGCCGACACTCCACCGCACCGGTGGACCGCCTTATGGCTACTGGGTCGAGGTGCCAAGCCCGAAGCCGGGACGCTGGACCGCCGTGCTGGGAGACGGCCATCGGGTCGAGGCCTGCGAACGCTTCACGGTCGCGCGGCACCCTCCCGCCGCCGAGACCCGGGAGCCCGGGAACCCGGCCTGGCGGCCCCAGTGGTCGTGGGAGCGCGACACCGAGAACCTCTTTGCTGCGTTCGTCGAGCAGCTTTTCCGCGACCCCGTCGACGAGGACGTCACCTGGGCGAGCTTGCAGGAGCTGCTGCGCGAGCCGGCGCGCAACCTCCTGCACGACCACCTGAGCCAGCAGGAGGAGGCGCGCCTCGAACTCGAGCCGGACTGCGCCGACTTGCCGTACTTTCTGCGGGCGTACTTCGCCTGGAAGCTTCGGCTGCCCTTCGCGTGGCGGCAGTGCAGCCGTGGGCGCGATGGAGTGGCCCCCACCTGCGAGGAGGTTCCCAGGAGCAACCTCGGGCTCGTCGACGCTCTGGACGACGTCGAAGCCTTCGAGCGGCTGATCCGCGAGCTGCGGCAGAACGTGCACAGCTCCACGCAGCGCACGCCGCCTCAGGCCGAGGCTTCCGATGTCTACCCGGTGGCGCTGTCGCGGGCGGCGCTGAGGCCAGGGACGATCTTCGCCGACCCCTATGGCCATATCCTCGTCGTCGCCGCGTGGATCCCGCAGGGGCTCGACCGCTACGGCGTGCTCCTCGGCGCCGACGCCCAGCCCGACGGAACCGTGGGGCGCCGCCGGTTTTGGCGCGGGAGCTTCCTCTTCGACCCGGACACGCGCAGCGCTGGCGCCGGTTTCAAGGCTTGGCGTCCGGTGGTTTACGACCGTCGGGCTGAGACGCTGACGGTATTGAGCAACGACGAGCTGCGGCGATCCACCGATTTTGCGCCGCTATCCGACGAGCAGTACCGCGGCACGAAGGACGAATTCTACGAGCGCGTCGAGGCACTCATCAACCCCCGCCCTCTCGAGCCGGTGGCGGCCCAGCGCGCCCTGGTCGACGCCCTCGAAGAGGGGGTGCGGCGCCGGGTGGTCAGCGTCGACAACGGAGAGGCGTTCATGCGCCAGCGGGGCTACCGGCCCATCGAGATGCCCGAGGGCGCCGCCATCTTCCAGACCGAGGGGCCCTGGGAGGACTTCAGCACCCCGAGCCGGGACCTGCGCCTGCTCATCAGCATCGACGCCGTGCTGGGCTTCCCCGCGCAGGTCGCGCGCAGCCCGGCGCGCTTCGGCGTGGCGCCGGAGGAGGTCGAGGCCAAGGTCGCCGAGCTGCGCGAGCGTCTGGAGGAGGACCTCGCCTCGCGCACCGTCGCCTATCGGCGCAGCGACGGCGTCGAGCAGACCCTGACGCTGGCCGAGATCGTCGCCCGGGCCGAACGCTTCGAGGTGGCTTACAACCCCAACGACTGCGTCGAGGTGCGCTGGGGCGCTGCCGAGGACGGCGAGGAGATGCTCAGCTGTGGGCGACGCGCACCGGCCGAGCAGCGGGCGCGGATGCTTCGCTATCGGCGGTGGTTCGAGACGCGTCGCCGCCCCGCGCGCTGACGAACGGACGAACGCGCGAACTCAGACCTTGCCCCTCAGCAGAGAGCGCAGCACGAGGCCGCCGTAGCTCCTCATCGTGCGGCGCAGGCACTTGAAGTCCAGGGTGCTCAGGGCCGTGTCCGCCAGCCCGAAGGGGAGCATCGTGGGGATCGGGCCGCGGCTGTACTCGAGCATCCAGGCCTGATCGGGGATGCGGTAGCCCTTCACCTCGTCGGCGCCGAGGTACGCCTCGCTGCCCGGACCGTAGGTGCGCCGCTCGGTCTCGCCTTCGCGGTAGCACCACATCTCCCCGTGGAAGACCCAGTCGTAGACCTCCGTGCGGTAGCGCCCGGAGTGGCCTTCGGTGCCGATGGGGCTCCCGAAGAAGATCAGGTATTCGGTCAGGGAGCCGTGCAGCAGGGTCAGTTGGCCCATCGCACCGCCGGCGTTGTTGAAGACCCAGTCGCGGGGCCCGGCGTTCACGTCGCGGGGGTAGCGCTCGACGAGAGCCTCGGTGATCGCGTCCATCGCCGCCTCGGGCGGCAGGCCGACGCCACGCTGAGCACACGCGCGCAGCACCGCTGGATCGAAGACGTACGCCATGATGAGTCGTCTACGCGGCCCTCGCGGCGACCGCAACAGCGCGCCATCGCTTCCTTGCGCGGGCAGGGGCCGTCGCGTACCTACTTACCGGTAGGTAAGGTGGAGCCCGAGAAGAAGCCATCGTCGGAGCTGCGGACCGAGATCCTTCGGCATGCCAGCCGGCTCTTCGCCGAGCAGGGGTACCGGGCGACCTCCGTGCGGGAGGTGGCCGAGGCCTGCGGCTGCACCAAGCCCGCGCTCTACTATCACTTCGCCAACAAGGAGGCGCTCTACCTGGAGTGCCTCGACGCCAGCGCCCGGCGCATCTTGGCGCTGGAGGCCGCCCTCGAGCCCGACCGCCCCGTGCCCGAGCGTCTCCGCTGCGGGCTGACGCTCTTCTTCGAGCACGTCGCTCGGCACCCGCTGGGGATGCGCCTGCTCATGCGGGCCGAGCTGAGGCCCGAGCCCGGTCAGCCCGCGTACGACTTCGAAGCCATGCGGACCCATCACCTGGGCCGCATCCAGGAGCTGCTCGCCGAGGGCGTGGCGCGGGGCGAGCTGCGGGCCGATCTCGATCTCGACGACGCCGCGTGCGCGCTCAAGGGCATGGTCGACCAGCGCCTGCAGATGTGGCTGCACGGGACCCCCATCCCCCCGGACGCGGCGGGTCGGGTGCTGTCGATTTTCCTGCACGGAGTAGCGAAACGATGACTACGCGCCTGCTCGTGTTGTTCTTGGGTGCCCTGACGGCTTGCACGTCGGCGGGCGAGGCTGCCTCGGGTCCCGCTGAGGTCCCGGAGCCGACGCCACCGTCGCCTCGGGCCATGCGGGTCGAGACCGCCGTCCTCGCGCCCTCGGCGACCGGGCTGGCGCTGCACCTCCCGGGAGAGGTCGAGGGCTCGCGAGACGCCTTGCTGGCGGCCGCGCTTGGGGGTTACGTCGAGCGGGTCCTCGTCGCCGAGGGAGACGCGGTCCGGGCCAACCGGCCGCTCGTCCGCGTCGACACCGCCACCCACGGCGCCCGTCTGGCACAGGCGCGGGTGGAGCTCGCCGCCGCGGAGCGCGAGCTGGCACGCGCCACCGAGCTCGGCGACGCCATCGCCCGGCAGCAGCTCGACGCCGCGCGCACTCGGGTCGAGGCCGCCCGCGCTGCTGTGAGGCTCGCCCAGGTGCAGCTCGGGCGGGCGACGATCCGCGCTCCCTTCGCGGGGGTGGTCGCGGAGCTCGAGGTCGAGGCCGGGGAGGTCGCCGCGCCCGGCGCGCCGGTGGCTCGGCTCGTGCGGCTCGATCCGGTCCACGTGACCTTGGCGGTGTCCGACCGGGACGTCGTGGCCTTGCAGCCGGGCATGGAAGCGCACGTCTTTGCGAACGCGACGGGCGCGCCTCGGGTCGGGCGGGTGAGCGAGATCAAGCCCGCGGCGGATCTGCGAACCCGGGCCTTCTCCGTGACCGTCGAGGTCCCCAACCCCGACCGGCACCTCCTGCCCGGCATGATCGCTCGCGTCGAGATCGCCGTCGAAGGCGGGGCCGAGGCCATCGTGCTGCCCCAGTACGTGCTCGTCACACGCCTCGAGGGCAACGGGGTCTTCGTCGCCGAGGACGGCGTCGCCCGCTGGCGCAGCGTCGAGATCGACTCGGTCGTGCGCGACCAAGCAGTGATCCGCGCCGGCGTCGAAGCCGGCGACGAGGTCGTGGTCACGGGGCAGCGCGAGCTCGCCGACGGGGACCCGCTGCTGGTGGCCCGTCGAGGTCGCTGCTGCGTCGCGGGCCGCGTCGTCTTCGAGCAGGAAGCGGCGCGATGATCGCCTGGATCGTTGGGCGTCGGCCGCTCGTTTACCTGAGCGTCTTCGTGATCGTCGTCTTCGGTTTCGTTACCTACGGGAGTCTCCCGCGGGAGGCGAACCCGGACGTTCAGATCCCGGTCATCACCGTGACGACGCCCTACGTCGGCGTGTCGCCGGAAGACGTCGAGTCACTCGTCACCATTCCCATCGAAAACGAGCTTGCAGGCGTCAAAGACCTCAAGCGGATGACG
>JALVDI010000557.1 GCA_027009115.1 Polyangiaceae bacterium
CTACAGCGCCGGACACTCTGGCGGCTGCGACGCGACGACGAGCCCCTGGAGACCGCGGCGCTCGCCGACGCCTACGCTTTCTGCCGGGCACCCTGGACCCGCCTGGAGTTGCATCTCGTCGCCGAGGGTCGGCGCCTCGAGCTCCGCCGTGCCCAGGGGGCGCTCACCGTGCGCTTCGAGTCGCCGGGAGGTTCCTGGACAGCTCGAGCGGCCGACTCCCCCCTCCTGGTGCGCGCGGCGGTCGAGCACATGCTGCTGCGCCGCGAGCCCCTGCCCAGCCTCCCCTGGGCGCCCTGAACCTCAGCCGGCCGCGCGCACCGCCGCGACCAAGGCCTCCACTGCCGCCGGGTCCTTGACCCCCGGCGCCCGCTCGACGCCGCTGGCGACGTCCACCCAGGCCGGCCGAACCCGGGCGATGGCCTCCGCGACGTTCCCGGGGCGGATGCCGCCGGCGAGCATCAGCGCGCGCCGATCGGCCAGCGGGCGGGCGAGGTCCCAGTCGAAGCGGTGGCCGGTGCCCCCGGGCATCGCGGAAGGCACGCGGGCGTCGAGGAGGAGCCGAGGCCCAGGGTACAAGAGGGCCGTCTCGACATCCTCCGCCGAGGCGATCCCCACCGCCTTGTACGCACCGGGGAGCAGCGCGCGGACCTCGTCGGGGCTCTCGTCGCCGTGAAGCTGCACCCAGCTCAGTCCGAGCTCCTCCCGAACGCGGGCCACGGCGGCGGGCGCCTCGTCGACGAAGACGCCCACGACCTCGAGGACGTCGCCGACGGCGTCCACGATGGCCCGCGCCTCGGCCCAGGCCACCCGCCGAGACGTCCCAGGCCAAAAGTTGAGCCCGAGGGCGTCCACCCCAGCCGCCGCGCACATTCGAGCGTCGGCGACCGTCGTCACCCCACAGACCTTGATCCGGGTCGGTCCCTGCGGCGATGCGGCCGCGCTTTCTCCTGGCGCTCGGTCCGGCATTCCCCAAAGTCTGGCCGGACCTGGCCCCAGGAGCCATCGCCGAGCCGACCGTGAGCTGTGGGCTGGCCTGCCGCGGCCAACCTTCGTATAGGAGCCCGGCATGGAAACCGCTTCGACGACGCAGCGTCAGGACCTCGATTCCGTCGTCATTCGCTTCGCGGGTGACTCAGGCGACGGGATGCAGCTCACGGGCACGCAGTTCAGCACGGCGACTGCGCTGATGGGCAACGACCTGGCGACCTTCCCTGACTTCCCGGCCGAGATCCGAGCACCGGCAGGCACGACCTATGGGGTCAGCGGCTTCCAGGTCCACTTCGCCGACCACGACATCCTCACACCGGGAGACGCGCCCGACGTGCTCGTGGCGATGAACCCCGCGGCGCTGAAGGTCAACCTCGACAGCCTCAAGCCCGGTGGCCTGCTCGTGCTGAACACCGGTGCGTTCACGAAAGCCAACCTCGCCAAGGCGGGCTACGCCGAGGGGCAGAACCCCCTCGACGACGGGAGCCTCGACGCCTATCGAGTGCTCGCCATCGACATCACGCGGCGGACGATCGAGGCGGTCCGGAAGTTCAACCTGGGCGCGAAGGAGGCCGCCCGCTGCAAGAACATGTGGACCCTCGGGCTCATGTTCTGGCTCTTCGGCCGGGACCGCCGCCCCACCATCGCGTGGCTGCGGCAGAAGTTCGCGAACAAGCCCGAGCTCGCCGAAGCGAACATCGCGGCCCTCAACGCCGGCCACATCTACGGCGAGTCGGCGGAGCTGCCGAGCGATATCGGGGTCTACCGCGTCCCGAGCGCCCACCTCGAACCGGGGGAGTACCGCAACATCGACGGAAACCAGGCGACGGCCTGGGGGCTCGTGGCGGGGGCCAAGCTCGCGGGGCTGCCCTTGTTCTACGGCTCCTACCCCATCACGCCCGCCTCGAGCCTCCTGCACAACCTGGCCAAGCTGAAGGGCTAC
>JALVDI010000558.1 GCA_027009115.1 Polyangiaceae bacterium
GACGAGAAGGGCGACGCAAGCGCCCACGATCGCGAGGCTCGCCGGCAGGCAGCTGCTGGCCCAGCGCCGTTCCGGGCCGTCGTTGCTCGCGGGCGCGACGACGGTCCGGGGGCGTGTCGGGGGCATGAGTCGGAGCGGAAACTCCGCCTTCGACGCCGGAGCTCTCGGGACGGTCGCCCGCGCTTCGACCGCCCACTGAAGGCTCAGCAGCTCGCCTTGGTGCGACCAGCGGTCCTTCGGCAAGCTCAGACGGAACGGATAGCTCTGCACGTCGCCTGGTTGCCAGCGCGCGCCGGAGACCAGCGTCGTCTCCTCGACCGTCACCGACTCGGTGCCACGCTTGCCCGTCACCGAACAGATCAGGCCGACGGTGAGCGCCCTGCACTGCACGCGCCTTCGCGTGCGGACGTGCACCTTCCCCCTGAGCTCCTCACCGGCGCGAGGGAAGCGCTCCGGCGAATCGAGCTCGATCCTGAGGTCGCAGCGGGTGAACACGGACGTCTCCTCAGTCGGCGCGGCGGATGGTCGTGACCAGTCCGCAGGGCACGCTCTCCTCGATCTGCCGCGCCCCGTCGGGCCAGCGGATCTCCAGCTCCGCCAAGGGACAAGCGCTCTCGTCTCCCAGCCCGAAGTGCAGCACCTCTTCGCTCTGGCCGACGTACTGAGCCCCCACGCGGACCTCGCCGATCATCGATGGGCCGGTCGCCGGACGTGCCCAGACTTTGGCGCCCACAGCGAAGGCGTTCGGCCGCCCCGGCTGCCGCAAGATCACACGGACCGCCGGACGCGTTGCGCCGACGAGGTTGCGGTAGAGCAGCGGGACGTCCTCACTCCGCGCCAGGGCGATGTCCAGGTCTCCGTCGCCGTCGTAGTCGAGGGTGACGAGGCTTCGTCCCTGCCCGCGAGGAGCGATCCCCAGCTCTCTTCCGGCCTCGAAGAGGTAGTCGCGTTCGTGCACGAAGAAGCGGGTTCGGGCGTCGTCCCAGAAGCCGTTGGTGATCATCACGTCCAGGTCGCGGTCGTTGTCGTGGTCGAGGAAGACGACGCCCCAGGACCAGTCGGTGGCGCGCACGCCCCAGGCGTCGGCCGCGTCCACGAACCTCCGTCCACCTTGGTTCAGGTAGAGCCGGTTGCCCTCGATGGCGGTGAAGGTCGGCGGCTCTGACGAGATCGAGGTGATGAGCCAGTCGAGGTCCCCGTCGGCGTCCACGTCGGCGATCGCGCTGGCCATGCCGTTCGAGTCGGTGCCGACCCCCGCGGCGGAGGTTCCGTCGGTGAAGGTTCCGTCGGCGTTGTTCCAGTAGAGCCGGCTGGTGAAGAAGTCGCCCGCCACCGCCATGTCGAGCCATCCGTCGTCGTCGAGATCGGCGAAGGTCGCGCCGAAGGGGTAGACGCCCTTGTCGCTCAGCGACTCGAGGTCGAGGCCGGCGGCGGTGGTGACGTCCTCGAAGAAACCCGGCGCGCCTTCCCCGCCCATGTTGCGCAGCAACCGGGCCTTGCTGCGGAGGCCCGTGGCGTCCGCCGCTTCGAGCTCCAGGTCCGCGGCGTCGATCCACTCGCCGACGAAGAGATCGAGCCAGCCGTCCCGGTCGAAGTCGGCGAAGGACGCGCCCGTTCCTTGGAGCGGGCGGCTGCGGGTCGTCAGCGCCACACCGCGCTCGGAGGCCTCGTCGCGAAAGCGGCCGTCCTCGTTGATGTAGAGGCGATGCGCGTGGCCGCCGTAGCTCGAAACGAAGAGGTCGAGATCACCGTCGCCATCCACATCGGCAAAAGCCGCCGCGTTGGAGGCAACGGCGTCACCGAGCCCGCGGGCGTCCGCTTCGTCGACGAAGGTTCCGTCGCCTTGGTTGATGTAGAGGGCGTCGGGTCCATCGAGCACCGGAAAGTAGAGGTCGGGCCATCCGTCCTCGTTCACGTCGGCGACCGCCGCGCCCCCCGTTTGACGAGCGCCCACGCAGCCGAAGCGCCCCGTCGCGCCGGTGCATTCCGCCGGTGGGGCGTCCTGGTTGTGGTCGAAGCCTGCGGCCGCGCCGACCTCCTCGAAAGCCACCGGCCCGGCGTCGAAGGGTCCGGCGTCGCGCCGCGGCGCTGCGTCGGCACCGCCCGCATCGAAGCCGAAGGTCGGGACGTCCGGGCGCGCCGCGTCCCACGAGGCCCCGGCGTCGGCGTCCGGGGTGGCCGGCACCGGGCCACACGCGCCGGCGAGGCTGAGGAGGAACCCGAGGGTGCGTTTCACAACCTCAAGGTAGCAGTTCGCCGGCGGGCGCCGAAGTCAGCCCAGCGTGTCGAGGAGCACCTGCGGCCGGTCGGTCATGATGCCGTCCACCCCGAGGCCGTCGAGCCAGCGCATCTGCACAGGGTCGTCGACAGTCCAAACATGGACCTGCACTCCGAGCCGATGGGCCGCCTCGACGAAGCGGCCGTCCACGACCTGCAGTGGGCCGTAACGAACCGGCACCTGCAGCGCGTCCCAAGCCGGTCGCAGCCGTGACGCGAACCCGGCGCGCGCCGCGAGCCAAAACCCAAAGATGCCCCGCTTGCCCGCCGAGGTCGCCACGCGGCCGCGGGCCCGTGCGCGAAAGCGGCGCGTCATGGCGTCCTCGGCGCTCGCGACGAGGACCCGGTCGCAGCCGCCATGGTCCGCGAGGAAACGCCACAGGGCTTCGGGCAACCGAGGATCCCGGCCCTTCATCTCGAGGTTGAGCCGTAGATCGGGCGCGAGGGCGAGGGCCTCGGCGAGCGTAGGGATGCGCACCCCATCGCCACGGTAGGGGAACGTCCTCCCGTCCCGGGTGAAGTGGAACGCCGCGTCGAGGGCGCGGAGCTCCGCGAGGGAGCGCTCGGCGAGGACGCCGGCGCCGTCGGTGGTTCGCTCCAGGGTGCGGTCGTGGAAGAGCACCAGCGCACCGTCGGCGGTGAGCTGCACGTCGGTCTCGATCCAGCGGTAACCCATCTCGTATACGCGCTGGAACGCGAGCAGAGTGTTCTCCGGCCAACGTTTGGCGCCGCCGCGGTGCGCGATGCGCAGGCGCTGCTGTCCGAAGTAGGGCCGCACCGGGCGGTGTATACTCTTCGGGAGGAGGTCCTTCCATGCTTCGTTCTCAGCTCGTCCTCGCGACTCTCTTGACCGCGGCCTTGTGTGCTGGCTGCGGCGACGACTCCGGCCCCTCGGACGCCGGGGGTGGACGTGACAGTGCGACGCGCCCGGACGCGGGCGGAGGAACCGACGCCGGTGGTAGGGCCGACGCCGGCGGAGAAATCGACGCCGGAGGAACCGATGGTGGAACCGACGCCGGAAGAACCGACGCGGGCGGAGGAATCGACGCCGGGGGCATGGATGCAGGCGAGACCGACGCCGGCACCGACGCCGGGGGACACCTCGACGCGGGCGTCGCCTGCGGCGATCACAGCCCGGGGTTCTGCCGCGAGCGCGGAACGAGCTGCCTGAGCTGCCCTGCGGGCGGACCTCTGGAGAACTACCTGTGCACCACGCCCTGCCGGAGCGACGACGATTGCACCTCGCCCATGCGGCCCGTCTGCAACCAGATGAACCCGAGGACCCCAGGGATCTGCACGCCGCGACGCTTCGCCTGCGCCTGGGGCGCGATCTGCGCCGCCCCGGACACGCCCATCGCCACGCCCGATGGAGAGCGCCCCATCGCCGAGCTCACCGTCGGCGATCTGGTCTACAGCGTCGACCACGGCCAGATCGTCGCGGTGCCCATCGCGCGCACGGGGCAGGCCGAAGCCCACGACCACCGGGTCGTCGAGGTGACCTTGACCAGCGGCGCGGTCCTGGCGATCAGCGGCGGCCACCCCACCGCCGACGGGCGCTACTTCGCAGATCTCCAACCGGGTGACTTGCTCGGCGAGCTCGAGGTCGCCGCCGTCCGCGAGGTTCCTTACCCGCACCCGTACACCTACGACATCCTCCCTGCATCCGAGACCGGGACCTACTTCGCCGCCGGTGCGCTCATCGGGAGCACGCTGAGGGAGTGAGCGTGCCGGCCCGGGCCGACGTTCACCCCCATCCCTCAGGCCTGGCGGCGCGTCCACCGACGCTCCCTCGATGACCGCAGACCCCGACGACTCACGAGCTCTCGACTACGGCGTGCTGGCGGCGCTGGGGGTGCTCGTGCTGCTCCTGGCGGGCGCCGCCATCGCCGGCTTGCTCTACGTCGCCGACCGCTTCGAGGCGAACGAGGAAGCCGACGAAGCCTCCTCGGGTCCACGACCGGGAGGGGGCGGTCCCGTCCGTACGGGGTCCCAGGCGAACCCCACGGGGTCCCAGGCGAACGCCTCGGGGTCCCAGGCGAACGCCTCGGCACTCACCGCCATGCAGGCGCGCTACCGCCCGGGGCCCTTCGTGCAGGTCGTGGGCCTGCTTCCGAGGGGGATCCGCTCGCTGCGGCGCATGGCGGCGGCAAACCGCGGCGGCCACACCGTCGACACGCCCTGGATCGTCGCGGGCGCCGAGCTGCATGCGGGCAGCGCGCCCCCCGGGGGAGAAGCCGGCGGGCCCACGCTGCGCCTTGGCTCCCGGGAGAACACGAGCCTCCCCATGACCGTGATCGCCGGCTCACCGGCCGACCTCCAGATCGTCGCGGGGCCGGGAGCCGGACCGCAGGGCGCCGTCCAGGGGTTGATCGTCCGTTTCCCCGGCTATCCAGGCTACTTCTACCTCCCGGCGGTGGTGGACAGCGAGCTCGGTCCAATCCGTGTCGCGGGCGTGGACGAAGCGGATCTGCACTTTGGGATCGACGCGCCCGTCTACCCCAACGGCACGCCCGTCGACCCCGGCAAGGAACTGGTGGCCACGATCGAGGTGGCCGCCGTCGACCTGGCGGGTCGAGTCTCTGCCTTCGCTCGTCGCCAGCTTCGGGTTCACCCCGTCGGCACCGGCGACCTGGAGGTGACGCTGAGCATGAGCGAGGCGACGGACCTCGACCTCTACGTCGTCGATCCGACCGGCGTCGTCGTCTACTACGGCAACACCACGGCGTTCAGCGGAGGACGTCTCGACCTCGATGCGAACGCCGGATGCGGCAGCAACATGGGCGTCAACACCGAGCACATCTTCTGGCCGCCGGGTCGCGCACCCGCGGGCACCTACCAAGTGCGGGTCGCGAACTTTCGCAGCTGCATCCAGAATCGGCCCGTCGACTACCGCATCACCGTGCGCAACTGCGGCGAGACGGCCGTGTTCTCGGGCTCCTTCGCAGGCCCCGCCGACAGCCGCACCTGCGATGTGGACCCGGGAGGGCAACGCCAGTGGTGCCAGCAGGTCGTGACCTTCGAGGTGACCCCTTGCGCGCCGAGCTCTCCTTGACAGGGGGCGTCTTAGTGTAAAGAATACACTTTGTGATGCGACGCCACAGCCTTGGGCCCCTGCTGACCGACCTCTACCAGCTCACCATGGCCTGCGGTTATTGGCGCGCGGGGATCGCGCAGCGTCGCGCCTGCTTCCACCTCTTCTTCCGCCGCTGTCCTTTTGGCGGCAGCTACGCGGTGGCCGCGGGCCTTGAACAAGCCCTCGACTTCCTCGAAGGGGTCCGCTTCGACGCCGACGACCTGGGTTATCTGGGCTCGCTGACGAACGCGGATGGGACGCCGCTCTTCGCCGCAGGCTTCCTGGATTTTCTGCGCGCGAGCGAACCGTGCCTCGACGTCTGGGCCATGCCCGAGGGCACCGTCGCCTTCCCCCACGAACCGCTCCTGCGTGTCGAGGGCCCTCTATGGCAGGCGCAACTGGTGGAGACGGCGCTGCTGAACCTGGTGAACTTCCAGACCCTGGTCGCGACGAAGGCGGCGCGGATATGCCAGGCGGCGACCGGTCCGAAGGGCCCCGAGCCCGTCCTCGAGTTCGGCTTGCGCCGCGCTCAGGGGATCGACGGAGCCCTCAGCGCGAGCCGGGCGGCGTTCATCGGCGGCTGCGCGGCCACGAGCAACGTGTTGGCAGGCCGCGTTTACGGGATCCCGGTGCGCGGGACCCACGCCCACAGCTGGGTGATGAGCTTCCCCTCGGAGCGTGAAGCCTTCGAGCGCTACGCCGAGGCCTTCCCCAAGGGTTGCGTCTTCTTGGTGGACACCTACGACACCCTCACCGGCGTCAGGGAAGCGATCGAGGTCGGCCGGGCCTTGCGCGCCGCGGGCCACACGATGGTTGGCATACGCCTGGACTCCGGCGATCTGGCCGAGCTCAGCCGAGCAGCCCGCGCGCTCCTCGACGAGGCGGGCTTTCCGGAGGCGGTCATCGTCGCGAGCAACGATCTGGACGAGTTCCGCATCGCCGAGCTCCACCGGCGAGGTGCACCGATCACCGTGTGGGGGGTCGGCACCCGTCTGGTCACAGCCCACGATCAGCCAGCGCTAGGCGGGGTCTACAAGCTTGCCGCCATCGAGGGGGCCGACGGCCGCTGGCAGCCACGAGTCAAGCTCAGCGAGTCGCCCATCAAGACCTCCATTCCATCGCCCCAACAGGTCCGGCGCTTCGAAGCCGACGGGATTTTCGTGGCCGACGCGATTTACGACGTGACCGCCGGTGTGCACGAGCCGAAGCTCGTCGATCCCGAGGACGACGGACACATCGAGCCGGTCGATGTCGATCTGGCCTACGAGGATCTCCTCGCTCCGGTGCTGAGGCGCGGTGTCCGTACCGAGGCGTCGCCGCCCCTCCCCGACATCCAGCAACGCTGCCGCAGGCAGCTGGCGAAGCTCCCCAGGGCCGTCCGCGCGCTCCGCGAACCGGACCGCTACTTCGTGGGCATGGAGGGCACCCTTGCCCGTCTGCGCTGCCGTCTGATCGAGGAGAAGCAATGAGCACGGTCGTCTTCAGCACCGAGCGCTACGGTTACCTTCAACGCCGCCTCTGCGAGGGGGCGGATCTCGAGCCGGGGCAGCTCGAGCGGAGGGTGTTCCCCGACGGGGAGAAGTACCGCCGGGTGCTCACGGACGTGAGCGGCCGTGACGTGGTGCTCCTGGGCGGCACCGTCGATGACGAGGACACCCTCGAGCTCTTCGACCTGGCCTGCTGTCTCGTTCGCCTCGGCGCCCACATCCTGACCTTGGCGATTCCCTGGTTTGGCTATCAGACCATGGAGCGCGAGGTGCTCCGCGGCGAGGTCGTGACCGCGAAGACTCGGGCACGCCTGCTGAGCTCCATCCCCATTGCTGGCTCGGGCAACCGAGCGATCCTCGTCGACCTTCACTCCGAAGGCATCGCCCAATACTTCAGCGGCAACATCCGCCCGGTGCACCTCTACGCCAAGCCGGTGGTCCTGCCGCTCATCCGGTCCATGGCTGGCGGCGCGCCTTTCGTGCTGGCCGCGACGGACGCAGGCCGCGCCAAGTGGGTCGAGTCGCTTGCCAACGACCTCGGTGTGGACGCTGGTTTCGTGTTCAAGCGCCGCATCGCTGGCGACCGCACCGAGGTCACCGCCCTCGCCGCCGACGTCCGCGGCAAACATGTCGTGATCTACGACGACATGATCCGCACCGGCGGCTCCCTGCTCGGGGCCGCGCGGGCTTTCCTCGAGGCCGGCGCCGACCGCATCTCGGCGGTGTGCACCCACGGCGTCTTCCCGGGCAGCTCCCTCGACCGCTTGCAGGCGAGCGGGCTGCTGCAATCCGTCGGCTGCACCGACACCCACCCTCGCGCAGTGCAGTTGACCGACCGAAGCTTTCTGCGTGTCGAGTCCATCGCGCCGTTGCTCCTCGACGCCCTCGCGCCGCGGGGCCCTGCGGGCCTCGGCGGCTGAGTCGCACCATCCAAGGACACCATGCACCACGTTC
>JALVDI010000559.1 GCA_027009115.1 Polyangiaceae bacterium
CAGAAGGAGCGCGGCGCCGACGCCTCGGGTTCCGCGCGCGTGGGTGCCGCCAAGCCAGGCCTTCATCATCCGTCTCGCCCCCGTCCAGCGCCCAAAAGGTGGGCAAACCCCGCGTCTTCGCGCACACGGGGCCTCCCGCCAGTATCGGGGCGCCGTGAGCGAAGTCAAGGAGCGGCCCTGGGCGCACCGCTGGACTTCGACCTCGGGGCAGTCGCCGCTGCCGCTGAGGGGCCTTCACCAACGCCACCCGGTCCCTCGGCTCGGCGGGCTCCAGGAGGCCTGCTCTGCCGGGAAGGTTCGCCGCCCCGCCGCCGGTGGTATAGCTGGCAGGGTCCTCCGTGCGCCTCATCCGCATCGTCGTCAGCGATCTCCACCTCGGGACGGGCTCCCGACCGGGCCGGTTGAACCCCTACGAGGACTTCTTCCACGACGAGCGCTTCGCCGAGCTGCTCCAGCACTACGTCCGGGAGGCGGGCGAGGAAGGGGGCGTCGAGCTCATCCTCAACGGCGACATCTTCGATCTCCTGAAGGTGAAGATCGGGGGCGCGTGGCCGACGGAGATCACCGACGAGATCGCTGCCGACAAGCTGCGGCAATGCCTCGACGGCCATCCGGTCTTCGTTCGGGCGCTCAAGCGCTTCATGAGCCACCCCAGCAACCGCATCACCTACCTCCCAGGCAACCACGACCTCGATATGATCTTCCCGAGCCCGCAGGCGCTCTTTCGGCGCTACGTCGCACCCGGTGACGCGGGCGATCGAGTGCAGTTCATCGTCAGCTCGGACACCTACTACCTCCCCGAAGGCATCCAGATCCGCCACGGCCACCAACTCGAACGCATCCACTGGGTGGACTACAGCAACCTCACGCGAAAGAAACCGGACGGCCGCGAGGTGCTGGCGCTGCCGTGGGGGAGCATCTGGATCCTGGAGGTCCTCAACCCGCTCAAAGCCATCCGAAGCCACATCGACCGCACGCTCCCGCTGGGGCGCTTCATGAAGGCGTCGCTCTTCCTCGACCCGGGGTTCGTCTTCCGTTTCCTCTGGTACTCGACCAAGAACTTCTTCAAGCACCGCATCCTCCGCATCGAGGCCTGGCGTGACCGCATCCGGAGCATCCCGCGCCTGCTCAAAGAAGAAGTCATCTCGCTGACCGGCGGCTACGACGAGCACGCCGTGCGCCAGCTGACGCGCACCCGCGGCGCCCACACGCTGATCGTCGGCCACAGCCACGGACCGCGCTACCTCCAGCTGCCCAACGGCAAGATGCTGGTGAACACCGGCACCTGGGTGAAAATGATCAACCTCGACCTTCAGTACCTCGGACAGGACAGCGGCCTGACCTATGCGGTCATCGACTACGACGACGACGGAAAACCGCGCACGCGGCTGATGCGCTGGTACGGCCTGCGACAGCCCTGCGAGGTCGTCCCCTACGCGGACTGAATTGGAGAACCGGAGGACCGGAGGATCGGCCGGAGGACCGGAGGGTCGGAGGACTGGAGGGATCGGAAGATCCACCAGGTGCTCCTGGGGGGCGTCTGCGCGGAACGAAGCGGGCCACCCGCCACGCGCTGCACGGACTTTCGCAAACCGGAGCGGGCGTGAGGTCTTCCGGCCTTGGAGCTGCTATCTTGGGCACCAGCCGTGCGACGTCGACGCCCCAGCGGACCGCCCCTTTGGGTGCTCGGGCTGCTCTGTTTGCCTGCGGCGGCAGCCAGCCAGGAAACCGAACCACTCCTGCGCCTGGAGGAGCCACCGCCGCTCGTCGCCGGCCAGCGCGCCACGCTCGTCGCGGTGGTCGAGCTCGGGCCGGAGCTGCCGCTGCTGCTGACCCCCCACACCGAAGGCACCGCGCTGGCGAGCGTGCGCGGCCGCCTCCTTCGAGGCGACGCCTTCGACGAAACCGCGCGCCCCCTCCGCTTTCCCATCCCGGTCGTCGCGCGGGCGGCCGGGACGGCGATCCTCCGCGTACAGCTGACGTCCTTCCGCTGCGACGAGGCGAACGAGTGCGTGCCCGTGGAGGCCGAGGCGAGCCTGACCTTGCGGATCCAACCCACGGCCCCTTGACCCAGGCCTTGCGACGACAGAACATGCGTTCAGCATGCGCCCCATCGACAACCCCCCCAACCCCTTCGAGGCGGCGCATCTGGAGTGGGAAGGGCCCCCGCCACCGGCGAAGCTGGAGGTCTACGAGGAGGAAGCCCGCAGCGCCCTCAGCCGCAACGAGAGCCCCGACGTCGGCTTCCGCTGGAGCGTCAACCCCTACCGCGGGTGCTTCCACGCCTGCGCCTACTGCTACGCGCGGCCCAGCCACGGCTACCTCGGCTTCGGCGCCGGCACCGACTTCGACCGCAAGATCGTCGTCAAGCGCAACATCGCCGAGCGGCTGCGTGCCGCCTTCGAGCGGCCGAGCTGGCGGGGGGAGCCGATCGCGCTCTCGGGCAACACGGACTGCTACCAGCCCCTCGAAGCGAGCTACGGCCTGACCCGGGCCTGCCTCGAGGTTTGCGCCGCCTACCGCAACCCCGTCGGCGTCATCACCAAGAGCAAGCTCGTGCGCCGAGACGTCGACCTCCTCGGACAGCTGCACCGCCAGGCGTGGTGCCGCGTCGTCGTGAGCGTCCCCTTCGCCGACGACGCGATGGCGCGGGCCATCGAGCCCTTCGCCAGCTCCCCCTCCAAGCGCTTCGAGACCATCGGCGTGCTCGCGGACGCAGGCATTCCCGTGGGGGTCTCCCTGGGCCCGGTCATCCCCGGCCTCAACGACGACCAGGTCCCTGCGATCCTCGAGCGTGCCGCGCGCGCCGGAGCCCAGAGCGCGTTCCTGATTCTCCTGCGGCTTCCCCGCGAGGTCGGGCCGGTCTTCGACGCGCGGCTGGAGGAGGCCTTCCCCCTCCGAGCGTCGAAGGTGCGCAGCGCGCTGTGGAGCGTGCGGGGCGGCAAGGTGAACGAGTCCCGCTTCGGCGCACGGATGCGGGGGCAGGGTCCACGGTGGGACGCGATCGCCCAGCTCTTCGAGCAGCACCGTAGGCGGCTGGGGCTCGCCGCCTCGGAGCCGGGCATCGGCGCGGCGCCGGCCTCCTTCCGACGACCACGCCGCCAGCTCTCGCTGTTTTAAGAGCCACCCCTCCGTGGGCCTCAAACCAGGACGAGCACGCCGTCCGCTCGACGACCGACCGCGCGTTCCCCTCGGCGGTCGAGCACCCACTGAAGCGCTCCGGGGCCGAGCTCCGGCACCGGCTCGACCCGCAGCTCGCCCCCGAGGTCGAACACGAAGCGGGTCACCGGGGCCTCGTCGATCACCTCCAGCAGCGCCTGACCTTCCAGGACCTGGGCCGCAGCCTCCAGCTCCGCCAGCCCGGCGCGCTCCGAGAGCTCCGAGTCCCCCGTGCAGAGAGCAAACGCACACTCATGCAGCACGAGCTGCCAGGTCCCCCGAACCGAAACCTCGCGGCAGGGCTCCCCGCCTCGGCGCGCCTGCGCCACCTCCAGGTGGGGCGGGCCGAGCTCGAGGCTCAGCAGGGCCCCCTCGCCGAGCGACGGCTGCCAGCAGTAGCGGCCCCGCGGTTCGCGCACCCGCGCCCACAACGTCATCGCGGGATGCCTCGGCTGAAGGGGCGCGTCCCTTGCATGGCGCAGCGCCTGGAGCTTCCCTCGCCCAGGAAGCTCCGAGACCCGGGTCGACGCCTTGTCGTCCTGTGACAAGTTGTCAGGAGACCTCGCCAAGGAGTCATCGTGCCCCCCGTACCTCCCGAAACCACCATCGTCGTCGTGGATGACGAGGACTCCAACCTGGTGTCGCTCCGCAAGATCTTCCAGAAAGAGGGCCTGAGACCGCTGACGGCAGCGAGCGCCCAGGAGGCCCTCGAGCTGTGCCGCCAGCACCGCGTCGATGTGGTGCTCACGGATCTGATGATGCCGCAGATGTCGGGCATCGACCTGCTCAAGGCGCTGAGGACCGTCGCCCCCGACGCCGAGGTGGTCGTCATGACGGCCTACGGCACGATCGAGACCGCGGTCGAGGCCATGCGCGAAGGGGCCTACGACTTCGTGGAGAAGCCGCTCAAACGCATGCAGATCGTCAAGACGGTCCGCAAGGCCGCCGAGCGCCACGCCCTCGTGGCGGAGAACCGAACACTCCGCAAGGAGCTGAACGCGCTGCGCCGGTCCAGCGGGCCGCGGAGCATCGTCGGCTCGTCCCCTTCCCTCCGACACGCCCTCGATGTCGCCTCCCAGGCGGCCCCTTCGAGCGCGACGGTCCTCATCCTCGGGGAGAGCGGCACCGGCAAAGAGCTGCTCGCCCGTTACGTGCACGAAGCGAGCGGGCGCGAAGGCGCCTTCGTCGGCGTCAACCTCGCCGCGCTCCCCGAAACCATCGTGGAGTCGGAGCTCTTCGGTCACGAGAAAGGCGCGTTCACCGGCGCGGTCAGCCGGCGTGAAGGCCGCATCGGTCAGGCGGCCGGCGGCACCCTCTTCCTCGACGAAATCGGCGAGCTGAGCCCGGCGGTGCAGGTGAAGCTCCTGCGGGTGCTCCAAGAAGGCGAGTACGAACCGCTCGGTGGGAACACCCGTCGCGCCGACTTCCGGCTCGTCGCCGCCACCAACCGGGACCTGCGAGCGGCGGTCGACGCCGGCGAGTTCCGCGAGGACCTCTACTATCGGCTCAACGTCATCGCCATCACGAGCCCGCCGCTTCGTGACCGCCGCGACGACATCCCTCTGCTCGTCGACCACTTCCTCGATGTGTACTGCCGCAAGAACGGCCGCCCCCGCCTCGGCATCACGGCCGCGGCCCTCGACAAGCTCATAGCCTACGACTGGCCAGGCAATGTGCGCGAGCTCGAGAACGTCGTGGAACGCGCGGTGGTGCTCGCGAAGAACAGCGTCCTCGGCGAGGAGGACCTGCCGACGACCGTGACCGCCGCCGAGGGGCGAGGCGACCTCATGAGCTTCCCGGTGGGGACGCCGCTTTCGGAGATCGAGCGGCGGGTCATCCAGCGCACCCTCGCCCACACCGGCGGGGACAAGCAACTCGCCGCCCAGCTCCTCGGCATCAGCGCCCGGACGATCTACCGCAAGGTCGGCGCGGACGGATCCCGCGCCTCCCACCGGGAGCCTGGCGCCTGACACGCGGCTCCCCGAACGAATTGCCCCGAAAGCAACCGCCAGGCTTGCCAAGTTGTCAGGGAGGCCTCCCGGCGAGGGACGCCTCTCTGCCAGCTTGGCGAAGCCCGCCCGCGGCTGCTCCACGGGCGCGAAGAATCCCCGTGATTCCCTGGCCCCACGCCCGTCTTCGGGCTAGGCACGGGCGTTGCTGCAACCCCTCTTGGACCCTTCTCGGGTCCGATGGATCTGGAGTCTTCGTTGGGGAGCCCCCGAAACAAACGATTGGTCACGGCCCTGATACTGGGCACGCTGCTCGTCGTCGCCTTCTTCGTCGCGCAGGGCACGACCCAGCTGCTGGCCGCGGCGCTCCTTCCCGTCGACCACAGCGCTGTGGCCGCGGCCGCGACGCGCTCCCGAGCCCGCGACGCCACCGCCGGCAGGCGGCAGCGCGACGACACGACGATCCTGCGCCGAAACATCTTCGACAGCGAAACGGGGCCCCTCGACGGGACTCCGGTGACCGAGGTGGAGCCCGCCGAACCCCTCGAAAGCCCCGAGGAGCTCGACCCCAACAGCCCACCGCCACCGTGCGAAGGCAGCGTGCGACTCGTGGCGAGCGTCGTGAACCCGCGCCGGCAGGACTGGTCCTTTGCCGCCATCATCGGCGCCGCGGGCAAAGCCATGCTCTACCGGGTCGGCCAGGAGGTCGACGGACGACAGGTGCTCCAGATCCTCCCGCACCGGGTCATCCTCCGGCCCGCGTCGAGCGGCCCCTGCCAGATCGCGATGTTCAACGAAGACGGCGCCCCCGCCGCGCCGCGCCCCGCCGTTGCTCAACGCCCCCCCCCGCGGGTCAACGAGCGGGTCCGACCGAGCCGCGAAGGCGCCATCTCGAACGAAGAGCTCGAGGCCGGCATCACCCGCAACAGCGACACGAACTTCACCATCCAGCGGAGCCTCGTGGACCAGATCCTCGAGAACCAGGCGGAGCTCATGCGGACCGCGCGGATCATCCCTCATGAGGAGGGCGGCCGCGTCGTCGGCGTCAAGGTCTACGGCATCCGCCGCAACAGCTTGCTCGGCCGCCTCGGCGTCCAGAACGGCGACATGCTCCGCACGATCAACGGCTACGACATGACCAGCCCAGACAGTGCCCTCGAAGCCTACGCGCGCTTGCGTTCGGCCGATCACCTCACCCTCTCCATCGTTCGTCGCGGTCAGCCGACGACCCTCGACTACAACATCCAATGAAAGTCCAACACGCACTCCCGCTGCTCTCCGCGGCAGCCTCGTTCATGGTGCTCGGCCTGGTCATGGGGGGGGCCGACGCCCAGGACCAACCCGAGGGTCGCCCGCAGATCCGGGTGCGCCCCTCGACGAAGATCCGAAGCCCCCGGTTGCCCGCGGGGGTCAAGCAGGCCGTCACGAAGCAGGGCGCGGCCCGCGAAGAAGCAACCGGCAGCGGAGGCGGGGGCGCAGGGCTGCCGCCCTTCGAGACCGGCATCGACTTCGAGCCCGTGTCCCCGCGAACGCGGGTCACCTTCAACCTCGAGGACGCGGACCTCCCGGACCTCGTGCGCCTCATCAGCAACCTGACGGGCAAGCGCTTCATCCTCCCGGGGAAAGTCCGGAGCATCAAAGCCACGGTCTTCGCCCCGACCAAAGTCAGCGTCCAAGAGGCCTACAACGCCTTCCTGTCGATCCTCGAGGTCAACGGGCTGACGGTGGTCCCGGCGGGCCGCTACTTGAAGATCGCCGAGACGACGAACATCGAGAACCAGCCGATCCCTCTGTACACGGGCGGCTCGCCGACGCCCTCCGCCGACCGCTTCATCACGCGGATGCATCGGGTCTCGAATGTATCGGCCGAGGACGTCGCGACCCTGCTGGGACGCTTCAAGTCGGCAGCCGGCAACGTGACGGCGTACGCGCCGACCAACACGCTCATCTTGACCGACACCGGCACCCAGATCCGACGCATGCTGCGGGTCATCGAGGCCATCGACGTACCTCGAACGGGCGAGCAGATATGGATCGAGCCGATCCACTATGCGGACGCCAGCGAGATCGCGTCCCGGCTGCAAGAGATCTTCCCCAACGCAGGCGCCAGCGCCACCCCGGCAGCACGCCCTCAAGCCGCGGCGGCCCGCCGCACCAAGCGACCGACACCTCCCCGGCGAACGACACAGGCCGCCGCCGCGCGCACGAACACCGGGCCGACGACCATCGGCTCGCGCTCGGGCGAGTCCCGCATCACCAACATCCTCGCCGACGAGCGAACCAACTCGCTCATCATCCTGGCGACCGAGCGCGCCTACCTGCGGATCCTCGAGCTCATCCGCGCCCTCGACGTCCCCCTCGAAGGAGAAGGGCGCATCCACGTCCACTACGTGCAGAACGGCGACGCCGAGGAGATCGCCTCCACACTCCAGAGCCTCATCGGAGGCGCCGGCTCCCGACCGAGCGGCGGCACCCCAGGCGCTGCGGGACAGCGGCGCGCGGCACCTGCCGCTGCGGGCGCCGGCCTACCGGACCTCTTCGAAGGCGAGATCCGCGTGACCACCCACGAGCCGACGAACGCGCTGGTCATCACCTCGTCCTTGCACGATTACGCCGCGCTTCGTCGCGTGATCGACCGCCTCGACCGACCTCGTCGTCAGGTCTTCATCGAGGCG
>JALVDI010000560.1 GCA_027009115.1 Polyangiaceae bacterium
GGCCGCCTCACGCTTCGCCTTCTCCCGCGCCTTCTTCTCCGCGGCCTTCTTCTTGGCCGCCTCACGCTTCGCCTTCTCCCGCGCCTTCTTCTCCGCGGCCTTCTTCTTGGCCGCCTCCCGCCGCCGCCGCGCCACCGCCTCCTTGCGCTCGGCCTCTCGCCTCGCCTTCTCCGCGGCCTTCTTCTTGGCCGCCTCCCGCTCACTACGCTCGAGCGCACGAGCGATCGCGGCCGCCTTCTCCGCCGGCCCTTTCTTGCGCCTCAGCGTCGGCCGCCGCTTGGCCTCGACCGCAGGCAGGTCCTTCTTCCGCTCACGCCTCGGACGCTCTGGCTCGTTCGCCTCCACTTCCGGCTTGACGACTGGGCGCGGCGGGACGATCGGCCGTCGCCCCCCTCGTCGCCCTGGGGTCGGCAGGAGCCCCTTCTTCGAAGCCTCCCGCAACGCCTTCCGAGCAGCCTCCGTGCTGGAAAAAAAGCGTTTCATGGCGTCCAGATACAAGGATCGCCACAGTTTCTTGAGCTTTCCGCCGAGCCCCGCGGGGATGTCGGTCTGATGAACGGTGACCTGCGTCCCCCCAGCGACGGGCGCCAGGACGATCTCGACCTTCGAATCGTGCGCCTCGATGGGGAAATCCGCCGTCCGCCAGGTCAAAACGATCCGCCGTCCGGTGTCGAGGAGGATGTGCGTGGCGTCGATGCGCCCGTCGTCGGCCGTGACGCGCCCCCCGACCCACTGGTCCACCGTCGCCCGGCGCCCAGTGAAGGCAGAGTGGCGACGCTCATCCATCCAGGCGTGGTAAATAGCGTTGGGGCTAGCTGGTATCAGCGACGATACCTTGAGCTCTTCCGTGCCCTCGGTCATGGGCCGACCCTTGGTTGGGGACATCTAGTCAACTCGAATACCGCTTATGAGCGTGCCACTTTTGGCGCAAGAAAAACCAGAAAACTGAAGCATTCAGGCCGCCGCGGTGGCGACCGACGCCGACTGGGGGTCGCCGAAGCATCGCCGAATCCCTTGACTTCGTGCGGACTTAGCTCGCCACTGGCTTGACCGGCCGTCGAAGCGTGCTCAGATCCGCCGATGCGCCCGCCCTACCGTGTGTGGATCGATCGCGGGGGCACGTTCACGGATGTCATCGTCCACGACCGGCGCGGTGCGCTCCGTGTCACGAAGGTCTTGAGCGCCGACGACGCGGTGGAGACCGCTCTACGTAAGCTCCTGCGGATTCCGCCGGGGCGACCGCTGCCCCCGCTGGACGTCCGGATGGGTACCACCGTGGCGACGAACGCCCTGCTCGAGCGCCGCGGCGCGCCGGTGGCCCTGCTCACCCAGAGCGGGCTGACGGATCTGCTGCGCCTCGACGACCAGAGGCGCCCGGAGCTCTTCGACCTTCGGGCCCGGCGACCGCCCCCGCTCACCGACATCGTCCTGCCGGTCCAAGGACGCTGCGGCCCCAACGCCGAGCCGATCGAGGCCCTCGATGAGCAGGCAACGCGGAGCCTCCTGCGACACCTCAAAGCGCAAGGCGTGCGCTCGATCGCGGTGGCGCTTCTGCACGCGCACCGCCACCCCGCGCTGGAGCAGCGGGTCGCAGCGTGGGCTCGACAGGAGGGACTCGCCGTCACCTGCTCCCACGAGGTCTCGGCCGAGGAGGGGCTTCTGGCGCGCGCTCAGACGGCGCTGGTGGACGCCTACGTGACGCCCGTGCTCCGCCGCCGACTGGCCTCCCTGGAAGCGACTTTGGAAGGGAGCCCGCTTCGGATGATGCAGTCGAGCGGGGACCTGATCGTCAGCGAACGCTTCCGAGGCCGCGACGCCCTCGTCTCAGGCCCCGCCGGTGGGGCCGTGGCGTCCGCACGGCTGGCGAAGGCGCAGGGGGTCCGGCCCGTCATCGGCTTTGACATGGGCGGCACCTCCACGGATGTGTCCCGTTGGGACGGGGAGCACGAGCGGCGAGCCGAGGCCACCGTGGCCGGCCTGCGCGTCCGCGCCCCAATGATCGCCATCCACACCGTCGCTGCCGGGGGCGGCTCGATCTGCCGCTTCGACGGCCACCGCCTGACCGTCGGTCCCGAGAGCGCGGGCGCCGACCCCGGTCCACTCTGCTACGGGCGCGGCGGACAGGAGCCCACCCTCACGGACGCCGCGGTCGTGCTCGGGCGGCTGCCTGGTGAGCGGTTCGCGCTGCCGCTCCACGAGGGTCGATCCCGCGCGGGGCTGGAGTGCCTTGGGGCGGCTGCCGGCCTGAGCGCTGAGGCGTGCGCCGAGGGGCTCGTCCAGATCGCGGTGACCCAGATGGCTGCGGCCATCGCCGAAATCACTGTCGCGCAGGGACACGACGCTCGCGATCACACGCTGATCGTCTTCGGGGGCGCTGGCGGACAGTACGCCTGCAAGGTGGCCAAGGAGCTCGGCATCCGCCGCTGCCTGAGCCACCCGTGGGCCGGAGTGCTCAGCGCCTGGGGCATCGGCATGGCCGACGAGGGATGGCACGTCGAGCGGGCCCTCAGCCAACCGCTGGAGCGCTCGGGGGCCTCTCTGCACACTGCGGCCCGGGACTTGGCCGAGGGCAGTGGCGACCTGGAGGTCCGTTTCTTCGCGTCGCTGCGTCACCCGCGTTCGGAGGCGAGCATCGAGGTTCCCTGGGAGCCGGGTCTTGACCACGAAGCACTCCGCGCGAAGTTCGACGCTGCCTTCCTCCGCCGCTTCGGGTACCTACGGCGGGACGAGCCCGTCGAGGTCACGCGCCTGAGGGCACACCTGCGGCGCCCGGCGGACGTTGTGAACCCGCCACCGGCGCGCTGCCATGGGGGGGCGCCGCGCCCTCACCGTATTTTCGCGGAGGGAGCGTGGGTGGAGGCGCCGCTCTGGAGCCGTGAGGACCTGCCCATCGATCGCCCCCTGACGGGCCCGCTCGTCGTCGTCGAGGCCACAGGGACGCTCGTGGTCGATTCGGGATGGACACTGCGCCGCGCGCCCGATGATGTGCTCTGGATGGAGGCCGCAGCGGAAGCGCGCCGACCGCCTTCGGGCGTCCCCGATCCCGTCCGGCTGGAGGTGATGGGCCAGCACTTCGCCTCCATCGGCGAGCGCATGGGCGCCGTCCTGAGGCGCACGGCGCTCAGCACGAACATCCGCGACCGCCACGATTTCTCCTGCGCCGTCTTCGACCGAGAGGGCAACCTCATCGCGAACGCCCCGCACATCCCCGTGCACCTGGGCGCCATGGGTGCGTCCGTGCGGGCGCTGAGGGACCAAGCCCGCCCCGGTGTGGTCTACGCCACCAACGACCCGAGCGCGGGCGGGTCGCACCTGCCGGACATCACCGTGGTCGCGCCGGTGCACGACCAGTCCGGAACCCTCCGCGCATTCGTGGCCGCTCGGGGCCACCACGCGGACGTTGGCGGCCTGACCCCCGGGTCCATGCCGGCGTTCTCGTCGCGCCTCGACGAAGAGGGCGTCGTCCTGGGAGGGATCCCGATCGTGGATGGCGGCGCGCTCCGGGAGGGCGCCGTGCGCGAAGCCTTCACCTCCGCCCCCTACCCCGCGCGCTACCCGGCCCAGAACCTCGCCGACCTCGAGGCGCAGGTGGCCGCCTGCACCCTCGGCCGGCGCCTGCTCGAAGAGCTGGCGGGCCGCTTCGGCTGGCCGACTGTCGAGGAGACAATGGACTCCCTGCTATCGCTGGGCGAGGCGCTGGTGCGGGAGGCCGTCGGCAAGCTCCCGCCGGGGCCGATGGGTTTCGAGGACACCCTCGACGACGGCACCCTTCTGCGCGTCCGCCTCACCCGCGAGGCCGAGGGCTTGCACGTCGACTTCACTGGGACGGCGCCAGCACACCCGGAGAACTTCAACGCGCCCCGCGCCATTACTCGGGCGTGTGTGCTCTACGTCGTGCGCTGTCTCGTGCGCCGGCCCATCCCCCTGAACGAGGGCTGCCTGCGCGCACTGCGACTGACGATCCCGCAGGGCTCGCTCCTGGATCCGCCGGCGGGCGCGGCCGTCGCAGCCGGCAACGTCGAGACGAGCCAGCGCGTCGTCGATGTGCTCTTCGGAGCCCTCGGCTTGGTTGCAGCCAGCCAGGGCACGATGAACAACCTGAGCCTTGGCGACACCCGCTTTGGCTACTACGAGACCATCGCCGGGGGCGCGGGTGCGGGCCCGGGCTTCGACGGAGCGAGTGGCGTACACACCCACATGACCAACTCCAGCATCACCGACCCCGAGGTCCTCGAGACGCGTTACCCGGTGCGCCTGCGGCACTTTGGGCTCCGGCGCGGTTCCGGCGGCGCCGGCCGATGGACCGGCGGCGACGGTGTGATCCGGTCGATCGAGGCACTGGCCTCCCTTGAGCTCAGCCTGCTCTCGGAACGGCGGGTCCGGCCGCCTTACGGCCTGGCGGGAGGCCAGCCTGGCAAGCCCGGCCGCAACCTGCTGCGGCGCGCCGACGGCCGGGAAGAACCCCTCGGCGGGCGGGCGCGGGTCACCTTGGGCCCGGGCGATGTCGTCGTCGTCGAGACCCCGGGCGGCGGCGGCTACGGGGCCGAGTGATGCTGGCGCGGCTCCGCTACCTCATCGTCACCCGGATCCTGGGTGTCCAGGACAGCCCCGGCCGCATCGCCCGCGGCGTCGCCATCGGGATGATCGTGGCCTGGACGCCCACCCTGGGCTTCCAGATCATGCTCTACGTGGCCGCTGCGACGGTTTTTCGCGCCAATAAAGTCGCAGGCATTCCGATCCTCTTCATCAGCAACCCGCTGACCGCGGTGCCGCTCTACTGGGGCTGCTGGAAGCTCGGCGACTGGATCGTGAACGCCGGCAGCGGCGGAGAGAGCGCGGGGGCTCGCGCCATAGAACGACTGAGCCAGGCGAGCGAGTCGGCCGCCCATACCGACTGGTGGCACGCGATCTGGACCGCCGAGTTCTGGAGGGCGCTCGGCGATACCCTCCTCGACCTCGGCCTAGAGCTCTGGGTCGGCTCCCTCGTCATCGGCGTGGCCATGGCAATCCCCGCCTACCTCCTGACGCTCTATGGCGTGAAGGCGTACCGCCGAGCCCGAGGCCAGTGAACGCACTGAGCCAGCAGTAGCTGATGACCTACGCATGGGCACACGCGGCCGACGAGCGCCCCCAGGCGCAGCGCGAACTCGTCGGTGGCCGCGAGCGTGGCCGCGTCGGACGACTCAAGACGCCCGCGGAGAGCGGTCCCGGGCGGCATCGGGTGGCTCAGATTCATAACCGAATTAGACCCCGGTGTGACTTGCCCGAAAAAGAAGGTAGAGAAATGGCTGAAAGAATCCCCTATGTATACCTTCGGGCGCGTAGCAACGAAGAAGCCGCTCTGTTCTTCCATGAATCGACGCAGCCCAGGCTGCCGTTCGCACGGCACCTCGCTGCTCGAGCTGCATTGCGCTCACAACATCAAGGTCCGAAGCGCGCTTCTTGAGAGCCAGCTCAAAGTCGTGATAGCTCACCCCCCGACCACGCCTAAGAAAATGCAACAAGCTCTCCGGCGACGGGCTACCGCCATACATCTCTCGAATATTGGGTCTTGGCGAGTGCCGCGAATATTCAAAGGCGATGTCGTCAGGAAGCCACGAGAAGAACGGCAGTTTTGATGTGTGAGAGTCATACGGCCACAGTCGATTTGGGGTTTCTGCAACAGCCACGTAACCACCAGGAGCTAGCGCAAACCCCGCGGCGATCGCTTCAAGCCGCTCCCGAGTGACCATGTGTTCAAGGGAGGCGTAGAACAGGACGATGTCGAACTCTTGTCCCTTGAACTGCGCCTGGAGATCCTTGGCGTTTACCGCTTGAGTCGTCGCCTTGAGACCCACCGAAGCCAGTCTAGCCCGGCAGAGAGCAAGCGCCTCCTCATCGATATCCGTCGCAACTACGGAAGCTCCCTGTTCGACCAGAGCGAGGGTGGAGGCGCCATGCCCGCTTCCCACCTCGAGGACTCGGGCCTCCTGGAGCGGAACGCTCGCGGCCAGCCACGGTACGGTGCGCCTCCGGTGATTGCCAAGGCGACCACTGACAATTGTGTCGACCATGGCCGCTTTCTCGGCAGCGCTCCGGAACGAGCGATTGCGCTCTACATACTCGTCCACGTGCTTTCTGAACGCGGCTGCTTCCTCGGGGTCGGCCACTCGGTGGCGCCGGCGGAGTGGTTCGGGCACCGGCTTGGTCAAGACGCGTCGAATACCTGAAGTCAGTGACATTGCATCCTCAAGAATGGGATCTTGGTTCGTGCTCAAAATAGAGCACGTATCAAGTTCTCGGCAACGCGTACAGATCAGTGCCTGATCACGCCACATCTCGCGTAGCCTGCCTGAACGTTCTTCTAGAGCACGGATCAAGTTCTGAGCAACTCAGCCATAGCCCGCGTGACGGATGTAGTTACGGGCGTCGCTGGGGGTGATGGATGCGCAGGCGGCATGGAAGGCTTGACGGAGGGCGTCGAGGGATCGTGCGGCGGCCTTGCGGACGAGGTGCTTCACCTTGGAAAAAGCGAGCTCGATGGGGTTGGTGTCGGGGCTGTAGGGCGGGACGAAGACGACGCGGCAGCGGCGACGCCGGATGAAGTCGAGGACGTCGGGGCTCTTGTGCAGTCGCAGGTTGTCCATCACGAGCACTTTGCCGGGGCGAAGCGAGGGACCGAGTACGCGGCGGAGGAAATCGAGGAAGTCGGCTCCCTTCACGCCTCCCTGCACGACGGCGTGACGTCGAATACCTCGGGTATCCATCGCAGCGACCAACGACAGTCGACGCCCTCCGGAGTAGGCCTGCTCGGGAGCGAGCAGACGCTCACCGACGGGTGCCCATCCGCGCAACGGGCCCATCCCCGGATGGCATCCGGTTTCGTCGATGAAGATGGCGTCCTTCGCGGCGATGGTGGGCTGGACGTTCCAGAAGAAAGACTGCCTCGCGCGCTTCAGCTCTTTCGTGAACCGCTGCGGCGCGAGGCTCGTCCTTTTTTTGCCGACAGGCCCAGTCGATGCAGCGCCCGAAGAATGGTCGAGCGGTGCACGGCCACCTCCGGGAAGGCCTCGTTGAACAGCGGCGTCAGCTCGTACGTGCTCAGAAACGGTGACTTCTTCACAAGCGCGCGAAGCCACTCGAGGTGTTCCTCTTTCAGCTTCGGTGCCGGACCCGGCTTGAACTTGACCCGCTCCACCGTCCCACGTTCCCGGTACGCCTTCATCGTCCGGCTCACCGTCGCCGCCGAGACCATTAGCCGACGCGCCGTCTCCGCTTGCGACAAGCCCTCCTCCAGAACGCTCCAGACGATCCGCTCCTTCAAATCTTGCGAGACATGTCCTGCCATCCCCTCACTCGATCACAACTCATCACCCCCAGCAACTCGCCCTTCCACACGACCTGGATCACGCTCTAGCAGGCCGCTGAGAAATGCGCCCGGCGTGCCGCGTGGGGCCGCGGGCGCCGGTTGGCGGGAGCCGAAGCAGCCGTTCAAGACGGCCGGGGAGGTTTGGGAGGAAGGTCGGGAAGGAAGTGCTGTGCCGAAATCCGCCGAGGTCAGCTCGGCGGTTCGTCCTCAGGCGTACGCCGCCTCGAGTTTCGCGATGCGTAAGAGGTTGTAGGCAGCACTCGTGATGTAGGCACACATCTGCGTGCGCTCGATGCCCCGGAATCTCGACTTGCGAAGCCCGCCGACGGTCTTGACCCAGCCGAAGACCTTCTCGATCTGCATCCGCTTGTAGCGGCTGATCGCGTAGCCGGCGTGTCGCGTCGTCCGGCCGTCGAGGTTCTTGCGGC
>JALVDI010000561.1 GCA_027009115.1 Polyangiaceae bacterium
ACGGCGGCAGCGGGATGGGCAACCTCGGAGCGGTGCGCGCGGACGGGGGAGCGCACGGCGCGTTTCCTCACTCTCTTTCGCTCACCCTGCCGCCGCTGGCGGCGGTCTTCCTCGCGCCGGACCGGGCGCGCTGAGGCGGCGAGCATTGACGCCCTCGACGACGCGCCCCATACCCCCGCTCATGGCGACGCCGACCCTCGAAGCTGTTCAAGACGCCCTCGCCAAGGTCGAGGACCCCACCTTCGAGCGCCCGCTGGGCGAGCTCGGGACCCTTGCGGACGTCTCGCTGGAAGGGACCGTCGCGCGCTGCACCATCGCTCTGAGCTCCCCGTCGGAGGCTCTCCGCAGGCGTGTGCAGGAGCGGGTCGACGCGGCGCTCAGCCCCCTCGGCGTGACCCTCTCGGAGATCGACTGGAAGGTGCGCGTGCCGACCCGCGAGACGGTGGGGGACGACCCGATCCCCGACGTCAAGAACGTGATCCTGGTGATGAGCGGCAAGGGCGGCGTGGGCAAGAGCACCGTCGCCAGCAACCTCGCGCTGGCGCTCCGTCGGGCCGGGGCGCGGGTGGGGCTTCTCGACGCCGATCTCTATGGGCCCTCGCTGCCGACGATGCTCGGCATCCAGGGGCAGCCCTACTCCACGGACGGCAAGACGATTGAGCCGCTCCAGCGCTTCGGCTTGAAGCTGATGAGCATCGGCTTCCTGCTCGAGGACCCGAAGCAAGCAGTGATCTGGCGCGGCCCGATGCTCCACGGTGCGCTCCAGCAGTTCGTCCGCGACGTGGATTGGGGCGAGCTCGATTACCTGATCGTGGACGCGCCGCCGGGGACCGGCGATGTGGCGCTGACCCTGGCGCAGCGGATGCGCATCACCGGCGTCGTCATCGTGACCACGCCCCAGGACGTCGCCCTCGACGACGTTTACAAGGGCGTGTCGATGTGCCGAAAGCTCAACCTTCCCATCCTGGGGGTGGTCGAGAACATGAGTTGCTTCGTCGATACCGCGGGCGTGCGCCACGAGCTCTTTGGCAGCGGAGGCGGCGCCAAGGTCGCCGAGTTCGCTGACGCGCCGCTCCTGGGACAGGTGCCTATCGAGGCCGAGGTGCGCGAGTGGGGCGACAAGGGGACGCCCATCGTGCAGGCAGCACCCGGCTCGGCGGCCGGCCAGGAGCTCATCGCGATCGCCGAGAAGCTCGCCGACCACATCGCCAGGCGCCACTTCGAGCGCGCCGGCGGGGACAAGGCGCCGCCCGCCGAAGGGCCCAAGCGCCTGCGCATCCTGCGCTGATCCGCCGCGCACCGGTCGCACCCAGTCCACGGGTCGACGGATGATTGTTCTTGAGATGCGCTCTAAGCTCCCGCCGCGATGTCTGCGATCACCGATCTCGTCGACCACGCCGAACCTCGCGAGGTGCCTGTCCGCGACGGGATGGTCGTCGCGAGCCACCCCCTCGCCGTCGACGCCGGCGCGGCGGCCCTACGCGCAGGCGGCACCGCGGTCGATGCCTGTGTGAGCGCCGCCGCCGTGCTCGGGGTCGTCGACCCGACGAGCGCCGGCATCGGAGGGGACTGCTTCGCCCTGGTGTGGGACGCGGCGCGGCGCGAGCTCCACGGCTTCAACGGCAGCGGCCGAGCGCCGGCAGCGGCATCCCTCGGCGACCTTCGGCGCCGTGGTCTGGAGCAGGTCCCCGACCGTGGCCTCCTTGCCGTGACCGTGCCCGGCGCGGTCGACGCCTGGACACAGCTGCTCGATCGCTTCGGCCGGCGACGCTTCGACCAGGCCCTCGAGCCGGCCATCTGCGCGGCGCGCGAGGGTTTCGCCGTGAGCCCCGTCGTGGGCCGTGACTGGGCGGCATCTGCGGGTCCGCTCCGCGAAGGGACGGGCACGGACGCCTACCTGCCGGTCCCGGCGGTCGGTCAGCGCGTCGCTCAGCCCACCCTCGCGGCGACCCTCGAGGCGCTCGCCCGCGGGGGCCGAGACGCCTTCTATGTCGGCGCGTTCGCCGACCGTCTCGACGCCCTCAGCCGCGCCCACGAAGGGTGGATCCGCGCGGAGGATCTGGGCGCCCATCGCGGCGAGTGGGTGGCGCCCCTCGAAGGGATCTACCGCGGACATTCGGTCTACCAGATGCCTCCGAACGCCCGGGGGCTCGTCGTGCTGGAGGCTCTCGCTCTACTCGACGAGTTCCCCCTCGGGGACCTCTCGCCCCAGCAGCGCACGCACCTTCAGCTCGAGGCGTTCAAGATTGCCTTCGAGGACGTCCGCGAGGCGGTTGGCGACCCAGCCCGCAGCCGCGCCGGCGCGTTGCTCGAGTTCGACCGCATCGACGCCCGAGTCGCCGATCTGGAGGTGCGTCGGGAGCGCGCCGAGGTCGGTCCGCGCGGACCTGGCGGCAGCCGTGCCGTGATCGTGGCAGCGGTCGATCAGGAAGGAAACTGCTGCGCGCTCAGCAGCAACATCGGCAGGCGCTTCGGCGCCGCCGTGGTCGTCGACGGGGTCTGTCTGCACAGCCGCGGCGCTTTCTTCGTGACCGACGAGGAGCACCCCGCGGCCCTGCGCCCCTCGGCGCGCCCCTACCACACGATCCTCCCCGCGATGGTCTTCCGCGGTCAGCGGCCTTGGCTCGTCTTTGGCGCCGGCGGCGATCCATCGCTCCAGGCGCAGGTTCAGCTTCTCGTGCACCTCGTCGACGGGGGGCTCTCGCTGCGCGACGCCATCGACGCGCCGCGCTTTGGCTGGGTCGGCGGCGACCGCGTGCGGTTGGAGGAGGGCATCGACCCGGCGACCGCTCGCGGCCTGAGGGAGCGTGGGCACCGTCTGGACGACGCAGGTCACGGCGGTTTCGGCGACGTCCAGGCGATCCTGCTCGACGAGGCTCTCGAGGGGGCGTCGGATCCTCGCAAGGACGGCCGGGTCGCGCGCGTTCCGGCCTCGAAAGATTGACCACGCTCGGGGCCGCGGACACCATCGCCGGCGATGGCCGAGCGCGCCGATGCAGCGGGATCGTGGCCCGTCGCGCTCTCGGTCGCCTTTCCCCTGGCGGCCTACTTGGCCACCGCGTCGGACTGCGGGTACTGGCTCGACAGCGGCGAGTTCGTCGCGCAGGCGGCGGACTTCGGCATCTCCCACCCCCCCGGTCACCCTCTGGCGGGCGTCCTCTTCACGGCGGTGGGGTGGCTGCTGCCGCTGGGCCCCTTGGCGTTTCGGGTAGCGCTGGCAGGGGCGCTGCTGACCGCGGTCGCCGCCGGAGCGCTCCATCGGGCTGCGTGCCGGACGTTCTGCGCGGCCGGCGTTTTGCCTCGGGAGGCGGCGCTCCTGGCCGTGGCGGCGACCTGGCTCGCGGCCGGCAGCTACGGCTGGTGGGTGCAGGCGGTTCGGCCGGAGGTCTACGCGCTCCAGGCCGCGCTCCTGATGGTCGCTCTCGAGCGCTTGGTGGCCTTCGAGGCGGCATGGCCTCGGGACGATCCTCGGCCGCTCTACGTCGCCTCCGTCGCCCTCGGTCTGGCTCTGGCCAACCACCACTTCCTCGCGCTGCTGCTCCTGCCGGCGGCTGCCCCGACCATGGCGCGGCTGCTCGCAGCCCGGGGGTGGCGTCCTCTCGTGCGTTGTGGCGCGGCCGTCGCCGCCGGCCTCGCAGCCTATGCGTATCTGCCGCTTCGAGCCGGCAAGGCTTATTTGAGGCTCGGTGAACCAAGCGATCTGGAGCGGCTTTGGTGGGTGATCAGCGCCGAGGTCTTCCAGAAGAACCAGGGCGCCGCGGTCCCCCAGCCGCTGCGCGAGAGGTTCTACGATGTGGTCGTTCAGCTCGCCGAAAGCCTCCACGGCGTCGTGCTCCTCGGCGCGGCGGCGGGGTTTTACGGGCTGCTACGCCAGCGTGCGACGCGGCGCATCGGCGCGGTGTGGGCGCTGGTGCTGCTGGTCTTCGTCGCGGCGCGCGCCTGGCTGGGCTGGGTCCGCTCCAACCCCGACGCGCTCGGTTATCTCATGGTCGCGATGGCGGCTCTCGCGGTCGGTGCGCTGAGCCTCGCGGCGGCGCTCCTGCGCGGCCTGGGCAGCGCTCGCGCCACGCGCTTCGTGTTGGCCGGCGCGGTCGTGCTCGTCGCCGCGTCGCAGTTTCCATGGACTTTGCCTCGGGCCTCTTTGGCGGGTTTTCGTGCGACCGATGCGTTCGACGAAGAGCTCCGTCGCCGCCTGCCGCCGCGCTCGGTCGTCTTCGCGTTCGATCCGCAAACGGCGTTCCGCTACTGGGGAGGTGAGGCGGAGGAGGCGCTGCGCCCGGATGTGTCCTTCGTTCCTGTCCCTTTCCTCGCCTACCCGGGGATGGCCGAGGCGCTCGTCGCGCGTGATGAGTCGTTGCGGGAGACCATCGCCTCGCTGCGGCTCGATGGGGAGCTGCGTCTGGCCGCGCTCCAGTCTCTCGCCGCGCGGCGTCCTGTCTTCGTCGAGCCCGATCCCCGCGTCCCTGCGGAGCTCGAAGCGACGATGGTGCCGTCGGGCCTCTATCTGCGGGTGCTTGCCGACGGCGCCACGGACGCGGACCGGCGCGAAGGAGCCGAGCAGGAGGCCGCGTGCTGGGCGCGGCTCATGCGGCGGCTCGGCGCCGGGCCCCTCGACCCCGAGACGGAGCGGCAGATCGTCTGGCGGCGCTACCACCAGGCGCTCTTCCACGCGGGGACGGGCGACCGCGACGCGGCGCTGCTCGCGGTCAAGCACGCGCTCGCGCACCAGCCGGCCGACGCGCACCTGCGCCGCCTCTTCGAGGCCCTGCGGACCCCCAACGACGAGGGCGAGCTGAGCGGACCCATCGACACCGCTCCCTTCCGTCTTGTCGTCGATCCAGGCGAATCCTAGAGTTCCTGTCGTGCAAGGGCGGAACGACGCGCCTCGGTTGGTCCTCTACGACGGCGTCTGTGGGCTCTGCGATCGGTCCGTGCAGTGGCTCCTCGACAACGACCCCGAAGGGCGCCTTTGCTTCGCTCCCTTGCAGGGAGAGACGGCGGCGGCGATCCTGGCGCGGCATCCCGACGTCGAGGCCATCGATTCGATCCTCTTCGTCGAGCGCGAGGGGGAGCGGGAGCGAGTCTACTGGCGTTCCCGGGCGCTCTTCCGCATCGCTCGGCATCTGCAGACGCGCTGGCGGCTGCTGCACCTTTTGGGGGTGCTGCCCACCTTCCTGACGGATCTCGGTTATCGCCTCGTCGCCAGGCTCCGCTACCGCGTCTGGGGCAAGCTCGAGAGCTGCCGCGTGCCGGCGCCGGCCGAGCGCGGGCGCTTTTTGCCCTGACAGCCCGCCCCAAGACCCTTTCCGCGCGCCTTACGACCGAGAGCACGCTCCTGCGGGCCGCATCGCGCCTCGAAGACCGTCAAGAGCTCTCGTGACGCTGCGCCACGCAGCAGCACCCTCGCGACGGTCCATCGCGGTCAGCGCTGGGGGGGGCGGCCGAGCGAAACCGCCTTGATGAGGCGCCGCGGGGATGACACCCAGGCAGGCATGCCTGTCGTCCTCACGAGCTTGGCCGTCGACGCACCCATCGATCGGGTGTGGGAGACCCTCACGGACTTCGACGCCTACCCGGAGTGGAACCCGCTGATCCTCGATCCGCGCGGGCGCGCGCAGGTCGGTGAGGCCTTCGACTTTCGCCTGGCCCTCGGCCCCATCGCCGTGCCGATTGCGGCCCGGATCGTGCGAGCGGACGGCACGGAGCTCCGGTGGGAGGGGCCGCGCAGCCCGCTCCAGGCCTCCCTCGGGCGAGGGTCGCACTACGTTCGCCTCGAGCCGCTCGAGCCCGGGCGCACTCGGGTGGTGCACGGCGAGGTCTTTCACGGGCCGCTCTTTCGGATCCCTTGGGCGCTCCTCGGCCCGCGGCTCCAGGCGGCCTATGCGTCGCTGAACCGCGCGCTCAAGGAACGCGTCGAGCAGTAGACTGAAGCGGCCTCTTGCAGACGCCCTTTCGCACCCGGCCCGCAGGTGATACTCGGGAGGCGTGGCACTCGTTGGCGTCAACGCACCCTATCTCCAGGGGGCCTACGGGCACGACCTCGCCCCCTCCGGTCGCACCCCGGACTGGCCCGTGGCGTTCACTCCCATGGGTGCGTACCGCCCGCTCATCGAGGCCGCCGAGCTGGGTTTGGGCGCGGTTCGACTCTGGCTCTGCGAGAACGGCGAGGGACTGCGGACCGAAGGCGGCACACTCGTCGGGGTCTATCCTGAGCTCCTCGAAGCCATCGACGTCTTCCAGGAGGCGGCCGCTCTCCATGGCGTGCGCTTGTACTGGAGCTTGCTCGATGGGAACGCCGTCGCGCGGGAGGGCGACCCGTTGACCCGGAGCATCCTCAGCGACGCCGACCAGCGGGCGCGTTTCGCCGAGTGCGTCGTCGGTCCCGTCGCCGAGCGTCTGGATCCTTCGCTGACCGTCGCCCTCGAGATCGTGAACGAGCCGGAGACGGCGACCGCCGCATGCATCGCCGACAGCGCGGAGGCGCAGCCGGGGGTCGTCCCCGTCGAGTGGTCCGAGATCGGCGCGACGCTCCGCGCAGCGGCGCGCGCCGTGGGGGAGCGTCATCGGGTAACCGCAGGGACGATGCACGTCTTTCTCCGCGATCTCTGGGCCGCCGAGCCCGAGCTGAGCGCGGTGGACGTGCACGTCTATCACCCCGAGGGCGGACTCCCCTCCCGCGACGACCTCGTGCGCTATGTCGGCGATCCCGCGATCGGTGCGCTTCCTCTCCTCAGCGGCGAGTGCGGCATACCCAAAGAGACCGGGTCGCCCGGCGCGCTGGTGAACTACCTCTTCAACGCCGACCGTGCTGGCTACGCCGCCGTCTTCCTGTGGCAGCTCGAGGGCGATCTGGTCGACACAGGCCAGCCTCACCGCCCTTTCACCGAGCTCGCCGCCTCCCTCCGCCACCATCTCCGTCCGCGGGACTGACCGCGCGTCGACCGCCTGCCCGCCCTCGAGCTGCGTGCTATGGGCGCGCCCGTGGCGATGACCCGACCCAAGATGTTCGCCGTCTGGCTCACCATCGCCCTCGGTGGGAGTGGCGCCGTCGCCGTTCTCTTTGCGGGCGGGTGGTCCGGTCCCGCGGCCCGCGCGCTGTCCATCGTTCACATGCTGCCGGTGCTCCTGGCGACCCTCTTCGTGCAGGGGCCACTGCTTCGGCAGCCCATCGCCGGGCCCCTCGGCCTCAAGCTCTCGTTCAACCGATGGTGGCTCGTCGCGTGGCTGTCGCCGGTGGCCGTGCTGGCTCTCGCTCTCGTCGCGGGCTGGCTGCTGTTCGGGGTCGAGCCGGTCCTCGATGTGGGCACCTACCTCGCCCACAAGCGCTCCCTCGTGCCGCCCGAGCACCTCGACGAGTTCGAGCGTGCCCTTCGCCAGAGCCCGCCCCCCCGGCCGCTCTGGCTGTGGCTCGTCGTGCAGGGCTTGCCGGTCGGGATCACCGTGAACTTGCTCGTCGCCCTCGCGACGGAGCTCGGCTTTCGGGGCTTCCTCTTTCGTGAGGTGCGCGGAGGCTTCTGGCGCCGCTCGCTCCTCGTTGGGCTCGCCGAAGCGGCGTTCTATGCCCCGGCGGTTGCTCTGGGGCTGCACTTTCCCGAGCATCCCGGGCTGGGGCTCGCGGCCATGACCGGCTTCTGCCTCTGCGTCGCACCCGTGCTGGTCTACCTTCGGGTTCGCAGCGGGTCGACGGTCGCTACCGCCGCCATGCGCGGCACCCTCCTGGCTCTGACGGTGGCAGCGACGGATTTCTCCTTCGGAGCGGCCGACTGG
>JALVDI010000562.1 GCA_027009115.1 Polyangiaceae bacterium
ATCGCTGGCTCAAGCGCTACGGCATCAACCCCAACGACTACCGCCCCTGACCGGCCGGAACCGCGAACCGACCCGCACCGCGTCGAGCCCGCCCTCGTCTTGCTGGCCCCCTGCCGCGCCGCTATCCTCCGGTCTCAGCCCGGGCGCGTCCACCGATCCGCCCCACACGACCCTTGAAAGCTTCGGAGGCGATGAACAGCCAACAGACGCATGTCCTCTGCGTGGGCCGGGAGTCCGAGCTCGCCCAGCTCGCCCAGCTGCACGAGCTCGCCGCCCAGCGGGGTGAGCGGCTGGCGCTCGTCGAAGGCGCCCCCGGCTCGGGCAAGTCTCGTCTCCTCGAGGAGTTCCGCAACCGCGTGCGCCTCGATGGAGGGGTCGTCCTCGAGGGCCACTGCGCCCCGGGCCGCGCCTTTGGTCCCTTCGCGGCCATCGTCGACCGAGCGCTGCGGTTCCTCGGGGAGCTCTCGATCGCTCCCTCGATCCGGTTGGAGGACCTCGGCTGTGGCGGCGGCTGCCACCGCTTCTGGCATGAGCACGACACCGGGCAGGTCCCGGTCGACCCTCGTCAGGCGCGGGAGCGTCGGCTCCGCTTCTTCGACGCGATCGCGGGTCTCCTGCGCGACGTGAACAAAGCCCGCCCGCCGGTGGTGATGGTGCACGACCTTCACCGGGCCGACGAGGCGACCTTGGACCTGTTGGGGCACCTCTTCGAGGCGGCCGGTCCCTGGTCGGCGGGCTTCGCGCCGGAGCGCTCGCTCAGGGCGCTCTTCGTCGCCAGCATCTCCCAAGGAGCCGAAGGGAATCCCCGGCTGGCGGAGCTCCGAGCGCACCCCGCGACGACCCGGATCACGCTGGGCAACCTCGACCTCGAGGGGGTGCGGCAGTTCCTCCAGAGCGAGGCGGCGGTCCGCCAAGTGCTCGCCCGCACCGAGGGCGTGCCCGAGCGGATCGAGCTGCTGCTCTCGGCCTGCCCGCGATCGCCGGAGGAGCTGCTGACCGACCAACTCTGTTCCCTCAGCGAGCCGCCTCGAGCGCTCGCCGAGGCCCTCGCGGTCCTCGGTCGGCCAAGCGAGCTGTCGCTCTTACAAGAGGTCGCCGGGGTCGACGACAGCGGCGACGCCCTCGTGGAAAGTGGGCTGATCGCCCGCACGCTCACCGACGGCCGGTTCCTGCTCAGCTTTGCCCGCGAGCGCCATGCTCAGCTGACCTACGAGGGCCTGGATGCCGCGCGCCGCAGGTCCCTTCATCGCCGTTGCGCCCACGCCCTGATTCGTCAAGGTCTACGAGGCCTCGCCGCGCACCACGCCCTCGAGGCCGGGGACATCGAACAGGCCCTGACGGTAGCCCTCGACGACGCCCGGGCGCTCGCCTCCAGGCATGCGCACTCGGAGGCCGCCGCGCTCCTCGAGCGCCTTGTGGAGCGCGCCCCCGAGGCACCCGCCGCGTACCGCGAACACCTCTCGGAGCTCTACCGGCTGCTCGGCGACTATCGCCGCGCGCTCGTCCATGCCGAGGCGCTGCGAAGCGCGGCCCCCGCCTCGGCGCAGGCCTCCCACCGCGTCGGCCGACTGCTGACCCTCGCCGGGCGCCTCGACGAGGCGCGGGCGCCTCTGCAGGAGGCCCTGGAGCTCGCCGAGGACGCCTCGCTTCGGACGCAGGTGCAGGCCTCCCTCGCCGAGCTCGAGTACCAGCGGGCAAACTACGACGAGGCCGAAAGCTGGTCCGCGGCGGCCTTGGCCGACGCCGAACGACGCGAGGATATCCTCATGGCGGTGCGGGCGCGCAACGTCCTGGGGAAGGTGGCCCTCGCGCGCCAAGAGCCCTCCGCGGCCGCCCTCCACTTCGAGACCAACCGCGACGCTGCCGTCGAGGCCGCGCTCGGACACGAGCATGCCCAGGCCCTCACGAACCTTGGCGTCGCGTTGGTTGGCCAGCAGCGGCTGGGGGAGGCGCAACACTGCTTCGAGGAAGCGGTCGCCATCGCCGAGACCGTGAACGACTCCCGCGAGCGGGCCATCGCCACCGAGAACCTGGCGGTCCTCGCCCACCTCCGACGGGACTACGCCGAAGCGCAGCGCCACTACCACACGGCGGTGGCCCTGCTCCAGCGCCTGGGAAACCGCCCCATGCTGACGCGCGTCGGGCTCAACCTGGGCTGGCTCTACCTCGCGCTCGGCGACCACCGGCGTGCCCGCTCCCTCAGCGACTTCGCCCAGCACATGGGCGGCGCCACGCTGCCGCCTCTCTTTGCGGCCGAATGCTTGCTGCTGCGCGGCCAGATCGACCTCGCCGACGGACACGCCGCCGCCAGCCGCAGCGCCCTCGAAGCGGCGCGGGACATCTTCGTGGAGCTCCGCTCCGTCAAGGTCATCCAGCCCACCCTCGATCTGGCTCGCCTCGCCCTCGACGACGGGGCCGTCGAGGCCGCACGCGAGCTGCTGGCCAGCGTCCCCAGCCCCGCGAGTCCACGCCACCTGGCCGAGCGAGCGCTCGTCGAAGTCGAGCTCGCCCGCGCCGCCGGCGACGACGTCCTCGCCGCCGCCGAGCGTGCCGTGGAGCTTGCGCGCGATGCCGACGACGAAGAGTTGCTGCTCGAGGCGCTCCTGGCCCTCGGCCGCTGCGCTTGCGAGGAGGGCCGGGGCTTGGCGAGCCAGGTGCTCGCCCAAGCCCAGGAGCTCGAGGCCGAGCTGACGCGCCGCGTGCCGCAGGACTCGCTCCCCTGCTGGACCACGCGCCCGACGCGGACCCGGCTCGCCGCCCTCGAAAGCCTCGTGCAATCGAGCTCGGGCCGAAGGCTCGCGTCCTCGCCCCCGCCGCGGCGTCGCAGCGTCGAGCTCGACGAGCGCTACCCAGACATCGTCGGCTCCGGCGCCCGCACCACGCAGCTTCTCGAGATCGTCGACAAGGTGGCGCCGAGCGACGCGACCGTCCTCATCCGAGGCGAGAGCGGCACCGGCAAGGAGCTCGTGGCCGAGGCGCTGCATCGCCACTCGCCGCGCCGCGAGCGGCCCCTCGTGAAGGTCAACTGCGCGGCCCTCGTCGAGACGCTCCTGCTGAGCGAGCTCTTCGGGCACGAGCGTGGCGCCTTCACGGGCGCCAACGCCCGCAAGAAGGGCCGCTTCGAGCTGGCCAACGGTGGGACGCTCTTCCTCGACGAAATCGGGGACATCTCCCCGGCGACGCAGGTGGCGCTGCTACGCGTGCTGCAGGAACGCGAGTTCGAGCGAGTCGGCGGCACACAGCCGATCAAGGTCGATGTCCGCATCATCGCGGCCACCCACCGGAACCTCGAAGGGATGGTGGCCGACGGTACGTTCCGCGAGGACCTGTACTACCGCCTGCGCGGCGTCTGCATCGAGGTTCCGGCGCTCCGCGACCGCCGCGAGGACATCCCGGAGCTGGTCGACCACCTGCTGCGGGGGATCGCGAGCGAACGCGGAGAGGCCCCCAAGCGTGCCCCCGCCGACGTGCTTCAGATGCTCGCGCGCCACGATTGGCCTGGCAACGTCCGCGAGTTGCAGAACGTCCTGCGGAGCGCGAGCCTCTTCGCAGAGGACGACGCCTTGAGCGTCGCCGACTTCGCGGCCTTCGGCGACACCTTCGCGGCGTCGCTGGAGGATAGGCCCCCGACCCCTCGGACCGAAGCGCCCCTCGAGGACACGCTCTACGCACGCATCCGCGACGGCGAAACGTCCTTGCTCGAGATGAAGAAGGTCTTGGAGCGCGAGTGCATCGTCCGAGCGCTGGGCGAGACGAACGGGAACATCACGAAGGCTGCGGCGTTGCTCGGGATGAAGCGACCGCGACTGTCGCAGCTCGTGAAGCAGTACGGTCTGCGGATCGAAACGAAGAGGACTCAAGCGAGGGTGCGATCATGAATCTCCATCGACTGACGCCGTGGCTCTTGCTAGCCGCTCTCGGCTGCGCCGGCACCGAGACCGACGTCTCCAGCAGCGGCTCGTTCGCCCTGGACGCGGCCCCCTTGCCCTCGATCCCTGCCGAGCTCTGGCAGCCGGCCCGAGCCGGCTGCGAAGGCGCGCTGGAGGCGGCGACGAGCTTCGGTATCGCCGATCGCGCCCCCGACCTGGTGGTCGCCCTCGGCGCCGAGGGCGTGGTGTGCGTCGACACCTACTCGGCCGTCGAGAGCGAGCTGACGGTCGTGGACCCCGACGCCATCGACTCCCTCTGGCTCGGCTACATGGCCTCGCTCCAGGAGGTCGATCCCGCCGACGACGGCCGCCGCACCGTCCAGTTCGCCGAAGCCCCTCATCCTCGCATCTACGAGCTCACCGCGCCGGCACAGGCGGAGCCTCAACCTCAGCCGAGCCACCCGACCCCGCCCATCGACCAGGCGCCCGCCGAAGCGGAGCCGCAGCCCCAACCCAGCGATCCTGGCCCGGACACCGCCGACGCCCAGCGCGACACCGGCGCCAAGGAGCCAGGCCTGGACATGTCCGACGAGTTGGACTGCGAGCCTCCAAGCGACCCGGTCACGCCCACCGTCCGTTGACGCCCGCTCCACCAGCGCACCAGGGGCCGCCGCAAGGCGGCCCTTCGTCGTCGAGCCCATGGATCCTCGATGGACCGATGGGGACCGAGCTCGAGGCCCGGGGCATCGACACACGGCTCCCGCTGTGGAGCGCCCGAGCGCTCATCGAAGCCCCCGACGTCGTAGCTACCATCCACCGTGCCTACGCGCGGGCCGGCGCGACGCTGCACACCGCCAACACCTTCCGCACCAAGCGCCGCACGCTCGGAAGCCGCTGGGAGAGCCTCGCCCGCCAAGCCGTCGCCATCGCGCGCGGGGCGGTCCCGTCGGAGCATCGCATCATCGGCTCGGTCGCGCCGCTGGAAGACTGCTACCGACCGGACCTCAGCCCAAGGGATCCCGGCCCCGAGCATCGCGAGCTGGCCGCGGTGCTCGCCGACGCGGGCGTCGACATCCTCCTGTGCGAGACCTTCCCCCACGTCGGCGAGGCCGTGGCGGCGGTCGAAGAGTGTTCGGCGACCGGCGTGACGACCTGGGTCGCGTTCACGGCGGGGCCCACCGCCGACCTCCTTTCGCCCTCGGAGATGGCCGCGGGCGCACGTCGAGCGATCGACGCCGGCGCCGCGGCCGTGCTCGTCAACTGCGTCCCGGCCAAAGACACCCTCCCCTTCGTCGAGGCGCTCGCGCCCCTCGGCATCCCCGTGGGCGCCTACGCGAACGCTGGCCACGTCGACGACGCCATCGGCTGGCGTTCGCCCGCGGAAGCCGGCGTCGAGGCCTACCTCAACCTGGCGCGGCAGTGGCGCGACGCCGGCGCCACCATCCTCGGCAGCTGCTGCGGCACGGGGCCGAATCACATCGCCGCGCTCACGGGCCTCACCGCCCCCGATCGCCCCTGACGGTTCGCGCCTGCCCGTAATGCCCTCGCCGCCCATCTTTCGGTGCGCCCCAAAGCGTGCCCGGCACGACGCACCGCGCCTCGTGAGCTCGTTGTTGTCTCCTCGCCCTGCTCCATCAACGCGGACGCGTCCTCGCGACGGCGACGCACTGGACCGGGCTGCGAGGCGTCTCAGGCTGCCCGTCGGCCCGCGCTCCGTCGCGCCAACTGCTCGGCGGCACGAACGACGACAGCCATGATCGAGTGCTGAGGGTTGACGCCCATGTTGGTGGGAAAGACGCTCGCGTCCATCACGTACAGGCCGTCGATCCGGTGACTCTGCAAGTCCGGCCCGACGACGCTCCTCGCCGGGTCGGCTCCTGCGACCGCCGTCCCAAAGAGGTGGGAGGCGATCAAGTGAATCGCCCCCCGCTTCCAGCGGAACGAGGCGAGCTCGTCGAGCTCCCGCTCGCTCCGGAGCACCTCCGGGAGCCCGTCGACGCCGAGGTAGACCTCCACCGCCCCCGCCGCGAACATCATGCGCGCGATGAGCACGAGCGCCTCCTGGAGGCGGTCGAGGTCTCGCTCGGTGGGCTCGTAGAACACCAACGGCCAGAGCGGCCCCGCCACCACGCGCCCCTTCGCCTCCATGCGCACCTGAGCACACCACTGGGCGTAGCAGTCGAGATGCGCGACACGCTCCTGCCACGCCCTTCCCACCCCGGGCAACCGCGCCGCGAGCATCTCCGGCGGCAACGAGAGCGACTCGAGCTTGAAGCCACGATCGCGCATCGGGACCTCGTAGCCCTGCGTCGCGCCGAAGCTCATGCGCACCGGCTCGGGGAAGCGGGCGACCACCGCGGCGCCCGGGTGAGCCTGAAACCTGCGCCCGACGAGCCCACGAAGCCCGCTCCGCATCAGGATCAGCGGCGTGTGCACCACCCCTGCGCTCACGATCACCTGCTTGGCACGGACGCGGAACCGTCCGACGGGACGCCTGCTGTGCGGGTCGACGACGAAGCCCTTCACGCCGACGGCCCGTCCCCCCTCGATCCACACGCGGTCGACGCGGGCGTGGGTCCGCAGGCGCGCGCCATCCGCCATCGCCGCCGGCACGTAGGACACGTCCATGCTCTGGCGCCGCTCGCCAGGGCACCCCTGCAAGCACTCGCTCCGGCCCTTGCAGCGCCGAGCGTTGCGGCTCATCGCCCTGCCCGGCAGGCCGAGCTTCTCGGCGCCGTAACGCATCAGCGTCGCGTTGCCGCCGAGGACCTCGTCGCCGGTGACCTCGACCTCCAAGTCTTCTTCGATCCTCGCGTAGATGCGATCCATCTCCGCGGGGTCGACGAGCGTCGCGAGCCCGTGCTCGCGCACCCAGGCCTCCCGAACGTCTTCCGGCATCCGCCAGATGATCCCCGAGTTGACGGCGGTGCTGCCGCCCACTGCCACCCCCTGAAGCAGCGGGATAGGGTGAGCGCTCGTCGTGGTCTGGGTTCCGGCGTCGCGCAGGGTCGACGAGAGCGCACCGATCACATCTCGGGGCCGCTCGGGAGTGCGCAGGCGCGGTCCCTCTTCGAGCATCAGCACGTCGACGCCGCTGGCGGCGAGGACGCGGGCAGCGGTGGCCCCGCCCGCCCCCGTCCCAACCACCACCGTGTGGGCCTGGTCTTCCCACACCTTCCGCCTGGCCACGAGCTCCGCCAACATCACGCCACCTCCACGAGCTTGCCGCGCCGGAGGGCCTTCAAGCGCACCGGCATGCCTTCCTCCCGCCCCTCGTCGTAGCGGGAACGCCGTCGGATCTCCGCGTTGCCGAAGAGCGACATGGAAGCCTGAACCTTCATCAACCACGTCAGCTCCCGCACGAGCGCCGACCGGTGCCGAGCGAGGTCCTCCAGGAGCGCCACCCGTTCCTCCACCGGCAGCCCGTCGATGCCCGCGAGCCGACGCCGGGTCCACAGCGGCGCGCTCCCCAGGAGCCACACCGCCGCCCGCAGTCCTAGCTGAGCCAGGGGCGAGGCATGTCCGTTGAGGCGCTCGAAAGCTGCGGCGTGATCAACCTCGCCGGGTTTCGGAGCGAGCCCCTCTCCGTCGGCCGTGTAGCCTCGCTCCGCCGGCGGGGCGAACCCTTCGTAGAGCGCCCGCAGCCACCTCCGCTCGATCTTCGTCAGCCGCATCGAATCTCCTCCGTCTCCGCCGTCGCCGGCGGCTTGTCGGCGATCGCCGCGAGGCGATCCAAGGTCACTCGGTCGAGGGGTTCAAGGACGCGCCGCGCCATCGCACGCACGCGCTCCGGGTCGCGGCCCTCGAGCAACGCGAGCAGCTCTTCGTAAGCCCTCAAGGTGGCCGAGGAGTTGACCAAGAAGGCCGCCTCGAAGGCCGGGTTGTTCACCACCAGGC
>JALVDI010000563.1 GCA_027009115.1 Polyangiaceae bacterium
GCAAGCCCGAGGACCCCCGCGCCCTCGAACTTTACGGCGACGCCATGATGGCCCGAGGCGACCGCGTGGCGGCCCAGCGCTACTACGAGCGCGCTCTCCAAGGGCAAGGCAGCATCGACCGTCAAGCCGTGCAACAAAAGCTGCGGCGCGCCCGCGTGCGGCAACGACGCCGCCAGCTCCGGCGCGCGACCGTCGGCAACTGAGCTGCGTCAGACGCTGATGGCGCCCTTGCGGAAGTCCGACGCGCCGATCGTGACGTTGACGAGGGCGGGCTCCGGGCAGTCAAAGGCGGCAGCGAGCGCCCCTGGGAGCGCTTCGCAGGTGTCCACCGCAAACCCCCTGGCGCCACACGCCTCGGCGACCTTCTCGTAGGGGGTGTGGTCGAGCTTGGTCGCGACGCAGCGCTCCTCCCCGAAGATCTGCTTTTGGCCCCGGAGGATCTGGGTCCAGGCGGCGTCGTTGCCGATAACGCCGACCACCTTGATGCCCTGCCGCGCCATGGCCTCCCACTCGAGCCCGTGGAGGCCGAAGGAGCCGTCGCCGTACATGAGGATCACACGGCTGCCCGGACGGGCGAGCTTGGCCGCCATGGCGTAGCCGGGACCAACGCCCAAGGTCCCCAAAGGTCCCGGATCCATCCACACGCCCGGCCACTGCACGGGCAGGGTGTAGGCCGCCGTCGCGACGAAGTCGCCCCCGTCGCCCACGACGATCGTGTCCTCCTCGACGAACTTGGCGACCTCCGCGCAGACCCGCAGAGGACCTGGCGGGTCGCAGTCGGCGTTCATCTCCGCCTCCATCGCCGCCAGCTTCTTCGCCTCCTCGGCGCGCACCTCCGCCAACCACTCCCCTCCCTTTCGGGCCGGCAGGGAGGCCCGAAGCGCCGCGAGGACCTGACCGGTGTCCCCAACGAACCCGAGATCCACCTCGCGGTTGTGGGCGATGACCTCCCCGGCGAGATCCACCTGGACGATTTTTGCGGCCGGGTGAATCGCCTTGCCGTACTTGAGGCGGAAGTCGAAAGGCGTGCCGAACACGAACACCGCGTCGGCCTTTCCGAGGGCGTAGCTCCGCGTCCGCTTCAGGTAGCAAGGGCTCTGCAACGGAACCGCGCCGCGCGCCATCCCGTTGACGAAGACCGGCAGCTCGAAGTGTTCGATGAACTCGACGAGGGCGTCACGACGGCTCGACCAGCGGAGCTGCGAACCCACCACGAACACCGGGCGCTCGGCCTCTTGGAGGATCTGCGCCGCCTCGGCGACGGCGTCGGGGTCCGGCGACGGCCCGTAGCGGGCCCGGTAGCGCCGTGGGTCGCCCGGCTCACTCTCCTTGGCGCCCATCATCAACACATCGAGGGGCATCTCCAGGAACACGGGCCCCGGGACGCCGGTCATCGCGTGGCGAAACGCCATCTCGACATACTCGCCGAGGCGCTTGGTCGTCGGCACGCTCGCCGCCCACTTCGTGATGGGGCGCATCAGCTCCACGTGGTCCATGTCCTGAAGGGAGCCCTGGTGCTTGTTCACCGTGGGGCCCGCGCCGCCGACGATGAGCATCGGCACACCCGCTCGCTGAGCGTTGGCTGCCGCCGTGACCACGTCCGTCACCCCCGGCCCCGCGGTCACGAGGGCGACTCCCGGCCGCCCCGTCACCCGCGCCCACCCGTCCGCGGCGTGTCCCGCGGTCTGCTCGTGGCGGACGTCGACGACCCGGATGCCCTCGTCGAGGCAGCCGTCGTAGATGTTCTGGATGTGACCTCCGCAGAGGGTGAAGACATGGTCGATGCCTTCGGCCTTGATGGCCCGGGCGACGATGCGTCCGCCGTGAAACATGGTGCCTCCTCGTTCGTGAACGAACCCGGCGATCTAACGCCCCGCGCAGCAAGCTGTCGAGGATCGCGCTCGCCTCGCCCATCCC
>JALVDI010000564.1 GCA_027009115.1 Polyangiaceae bacterium
AAAATCCGGTTCCCTCGGGAGTGCGGGTTCGAGTCCCGCCTCGGCTACCAACCCACGGGTGTTGGGACCAACCCGGGACGGCCATCGACCCGAAGCCGGCGCCGGTCAACGGCACCGCTCTCCCCCACGTCCTAGACGACCTGCCGCCGGCCCCGAAGGGAGGCGATGCCTCGCAGTCCGCCCCCAGTACCGACCTCGATGGCCAGGTACCGACCGTGATGGAACGCGGTCGCGAGGGGGTGCCCATGGGTGATATCGCCGGGCGAGGAGATCTTGAAGATTCTTGAGGCGCGACGCGCGCAGGGGCGTGCTCTCGGCGATCCTCCGCGCGTTTCAGCAACCTCCATTGCCGACCCCGGCGCCGGTCAGCCCTTCCCGACCGGCGGCGCGCACCGCTCACGCCGCCTCGACGGCCACCGGCTCGACCTGGGGGGCGTCGGCCCAATAGACGTCGCCGTCCCGCGTGCGCAGCCCATAGCGAGGGCTCGGCGGGCGCCGGCGGCTCATGCCCACCCAGAAGATCTCGCCGAGGACACGCCGCCCCTCGGCGTCGCGCACCCACGCCTTGGTGCCGCGTTCCAGAGCCTCCAGCGGCGGCGGACCGGCGACGAGCTCGAGCGCGTCTTCGTCGGCCCAGTGTGCCTGACCTTCCGATGAGCTCAGGCCGTAGCGCCGCCGCGTCGGATCGACCTTGCTCGGTCCTTCCCAGAAGACGAAGCCGGTGACTCCTGCCTCTGGACCTCGGGTGATGCGCACTTGGGCGCCCTTGGGGATCGTTTTGCCGTTCGTCATGAGCTCCTCCTTCGCATCGCCGAGCCGGCGACCTCTCTGGCCAGCTCACCCGCGATGCCGGCAAGAGCCACCGCAACGGGCGTGCCCCCGGAATTCGCCGAGGCGGGCGGCCGGAGGGCCTGGCGGGCGCCGCAAGGGGTCCGGCGGCCGCCGGAGCGCCCAGAGAACCGGAGCTGCTCGGAGCCATTGGGAGAGCTCCCCGACCGTGGCCTGAGGTCACACTGTCCCGCGGAATCACGCGCAAGGGCCCCCGCCTGCTCCAAGAGACCCGATTTTGGCCGACTGGCCGGGTTGGCCTGCTCCGTGCTGAGGGGGCAGGCATGCCCATCAAGACACGATTCGCCATCCTCCTCGCCCTGTTGATCCCGGCCTTCCACGCAGGCGCCCAAGACGTCGTCGTCGTCGTGCCCGCCTGCACTACCCCGTCCCAGACAGGGGCGACCACGTCCACGGCGGCCCCCACGCCGCAGCCGGCACCCGCTCAGCCCGCCGTTTCGGCTCCCTTGGCTCCAAGGCTCCAGCTCGGATACGGCTACCCGCGGCGCCCTGATTCGCGATCGCTCCAGGAGCAGATCCTCGAGCTGGAGCGGCAGCGACCGAGCCTGGTCTTCCCCATCGCCCTCATGGCCTCCGGCGTCGCCGCCGGGGTTTTCTCGATGATCGCCACCATCGACACCTGCCCCCTCTCTTGCATCGACGATCCCTACACACTCCGCTTCGCCGCGCTCGGGACCGCGGGACTGACCGCCGCGGTGATCGGCATCGTCACCCTCGTCCGACGCATCCACAGCCGGCGTCCAATCAATCGGCGGATCCGCGAGCTCGAGCGTTCCCTCCTCGCCTGGTAGGCCCACAAAGACGAGCAGCCCAGTCTCTGCTAGGGTCACCGCTGGATCGGAGGGGACCCGGGCGCGCCACCTTGGCGCCCTGGTGGCAACGCGCGCGGCCACCCGTTGTCGGTCCAACCTACCGAAAATACAGGCGCCGCGCCTTGGTCCGCTTCGTGCTGCGCCCCGGGTCGGAGGATTGGATGACTCGCCACTGGACAAACTGGCTTTGGACCGCCGCCTTGCTCGCGGCGCCCCTGACCGCCTGCGGAGGCAACGACACCGGCGAGGTGGAGCTCGCCGTCCGCTACCACAACGGGACGAGCCGGCTGCGGGTAATCCTCAGCCGCGAGCTCGCCAGCGGAGAACGCCTCCACGCGCAGCTGCGCCGCGGCGGCGTCGGAGAGCTCGACTGCCAGGCGGCCGCGAGCGCGGCGCCCGACATCAGCGACCGCCTCCTCGGGGGCACCGAAGCCCCGACCTACGAAGGGCCCGTCGTGCCGCCGGAAGCCTTCGAGACGGTCTACGACACGACCGAGTGGCTCACCGGCGACCCCACTCCCGAAATGTTGGCCGAGGCGATGCTCGGAGGATGGATCGTCGACGTCTGCCTCATGGACGGCGACCAGGTGGTCCGCCAGCTCGAGATCGACATCAGCCGCACGACGGACTCAGCCGGGAGCGACGGCAAGTTCGACGGGGACGGGGACGAGCAGATCACGAGCGTCGGCGCCTACGCCGCGACCTGCGTCGCCGAGATGGGTGAGATCCCGTTCTTCGAGAAGATCGGCGAGGGCGACTACCTGACGGCGAACTGCCTGGACGGAACGCCCATCCCCACGGAGATCACGCAGCCCGATGGGACAGTCCTGCGACCCACCGAACGCACCGGCGGCCACGAAGAGTTCGGCGGCTACTACTACTACGACGAGTGCGACCACAAGCAGTTCATCTACAACAGCTGCGAGCCCAACGCCGTCGACGGCGTGAGCAACGGACCCCGCGTGCAAAGCGCGAGCAACGAGCAAGGAACGCACTGGGTGCTGCTCTGCCGCAAGGCACAACAGACCGAAGGCGAGTACTACGACATCGCGATGATCGGCACGAACCCCTACACGGGCAAGACGTGCTTCTTCCAGAATGCCCTGGGTAGCCGTATGGACGGTCAGCGCGTGCCGCATCCCGGCGACACCGTGAACAGCTCGCAGTCCCCAGAAACCTGGGAGTACATCTGGCAGGGCCTGCACGGCGGCCTCGGGTTCGGCATCGAGTGCGCCGAGTGCCACAGCACCGACGCCTTCATCCACAGCGAGTGGATCACGCGGGCGCTCGACGAACAGGGCCGTCCGGTCGTGCCGCGCATGGGCGTCGACGAAGACTTCGCCCTCGGCTTCAACGACGGCCCTTACGACATCGTCGCGCGCGACCGGGTGTGCAGCGGCGGCCGCTGCGGCTGGGACATGCCGCGCCACCTGACCAGCCCGCAGGCCGCGCCCTGTACCCGCTGCCACCGCATCGGCGAGGACATGTGGTCGCGTAGCTGGCTCAACCGGATGGAGCCGAACGCCGACGGAACCGGCACCAACGACGAGAACTGGAACAGCAACACGGGCGATTCGAGCCTGAGCGCGCACGGGCGCACCTTCGAGGCCTACGCCTTCATGCCCCCGGACCTCGAGGGCGTCGACGCTCAGAGCTGGCACGACTCGGAGTACGGGCAGGCCGTGGACTTCATCCAGATGTGCGCGCGCAGCCCGTCGAACCCCGAGTGTCAGTGGGAACCGCTGCCCACCGAACCCAACAGCGACTTCGGCGAGCTTCCGCAGATCGATCTCACGGGCCGCGAGCTGGCCACGGAGGCCGCCAAGATCCTCGGCGCCCGCGTCTTCGACCCGAGCGATCCCCGCTGCACGGGCGAGGGCGGCTTGTGTGCGACCCGCCGCTGCGCAGAATGCCACTCCGTCTCCCCCAACGGCCTCGATCATTGGCGGGAGCTCACCGAGCGCGCCGAGAGCACCTGCAACCTCGATCGATTGGACGCCCTCTCCTTCGAGGAGGACCCGGTCCTGGGCACCTTCGACGGCGTGAGCTTCACTCAGGGCGAGGCCCAACGAACCCTCACCTTCGTCAACGATGCGTCGGAGGCTCAGCTCGGCGAAGCGGGTATCCGGTCCAATGCGCGCGCGATCATCGTCGCCGAGCGGCCCTTCCCGACCATGGGCGACTTCGCGGCGGTGCGCGGCATCGGCGAAGCCACGATGCGCTCCATCAAAGAGTTCGTGAACCAGGGCGTCGAGAGGCCCGACCCGGTCACCCAGGCCGAGGCGATGGCCATGATCGACTGCATGCGCGAAGCCCCCGACGACCCCACCTCGGTATTCGAGGCGGCGCGCATCGGTATCTTCGTCACCGGCGCGCAGTACGGGCTCTTCCGCGAGCTCTTCCGCCGCGCCTACGGCGACGACGCCTATCTCGTGGAGTACCTGCGCTTCAAGAGCCGAGTCACGATGCCGAAGGGCAACCACCCCAAGCTCAGCCAGCGGGAGTTCGCCACCGTGCTCGCGTGGTTCCAGCAGGGTCTGCCGAACCTGCGCGATGTCGTCGACGAGCCTCCCCGGCCGACGAGCTGCACCGAGAACCTCACGCCCGCGCTCCAGAACCACATCGACGAGATGCAGTTCGATGGCTGGGAGGCCGTGAACGCCGACAGCGGCATCCGCATGTACGGCTGCGATGGCGGCGCGATAGGCCGCGCGTGCCTGACCGCCAACCCCGACCGGAGCGCCGACTGGGGCAACGCCGTAGGCACGATCCGCGAGCTTCGCCGGCTCGACTTTCGGACGAGCTTCTGGACCCGCTCCTCTGCGGACGGTCGGTTCATCGGCAACGGCGGCAGCAGCGTGTCGGGCTTCAGCTCGACGATCACGGACCTTCTGCGCGACGTGAACATCGGCATTCGCGCCAACTACGACCCGGGCTTCTTCCCAGACAACAGCGGCTTCATCTTCCAGGGCAGCGGCGCCGGCCTCTGTGCCCAGAGCCTCCTCGAGACGGCCAATACGGTCGACTTCTCCGAGCCTCAGTGCGTGAAGGCCACGGGCATCAACCTCTACCAGCACGTCGCTCGCGGCCTGAACGGCGGCGACTACTTCGTGATCAACAGCCAGTTCACGAGCGACTCGGGCGGTACGGGGCGCAGCAACCCCCGCGCGACCTGGGGCGCGAGCGCGACGATGAAGTTCACGCCCATGGTCTTCAACGGCTCGACCTACGAGCAGCTCGATCCGGTCATCGTCGACTCGCCGTACGAAGGGGACTCGGTCCTCTCACCCAGCGGCCGGGTGGTCATCAGCCGGCTGAGCGGCCCGGACGGAAACGGCATGGGCTACGTGCTGCGTCGCGTCCAAGCCACCCAATTCGGAAGCGACTACATCATCAACGTCGACCAGGAGCTAGCGACGGTCTGCATGGGCGGCTCGAAGGCCAACATCTCCTTTGACGAACGCTTCTTCGTCACCCACGTCTACGATGGGACCACCGCCAACATCTGGATCGTGGACCTGCGCGACGGGTCGCGGCACCAGGTCACGGACATGCCGGAGGGCCACCTCGCCCTCTACCCGCACTTCCGCTCCGACGGCTGGTTCTACTTCCTCGTCCGCAACGACGCGGGGAATGAGCGGTGGATGGCCGCCTCGGACGCGGCGCTGATGCTCCGAGGCGAGTGATGCGCTGGGCTGGGCGCTCCGTGTGGGTCGCCGCGCTCACCGTGACCATCGGTTGCGGCGGCGGCGACACCGCCCACCCCGGCGACTTCCCGGTGGACGGCGAGGGAGGCAAGACCGACGTCTTCGGTCGCGCGCTCGTGGGGCGCGCCCAGCCCTACCCCGCGGACGAGACCCTCGGGGCCATCGAGGAGCGCCTGCGCTCGGACGTGGCGTTGCGCCGGCAGGTCGCCTGGGAGATCGTCGCCCGCGCCCTCCAGCCGGTACCCCTCCTCGGCCTGGCCGAGCGAGCCGAGGCTTCCGAAGATCTCGTCTTGCCCGACGGCGAAGTCCCGCGAGTGCCGCGCTTCCAGACCTGGTACGGCGTCGACGACTTCAAGCGCATGTTCCAGTACCTCTACGAAGGGAAAGACCGCGCCGAGCGCCTGCGCCGCGAGCCCTTCACCGAGGCCGAGCTGGACGAAGCCGAGGACTACAACGCCTCGGCGATCGATCGCTCGCGGCGTTGGCCCCTCGAGCGCTTCCTCCGCTACGTCGAGCAGCTCGGCGTCTGCGAAGAAGGCACGCCAGAGGACGAGTGTGCGCGGCGCCTCCAGAGCAACTTCAGCGGTGCCGCCGCGGGCAACGTCCGCATCACCTACTCGCCGGCAACGGTGCGTCACCTCCTGGCCAACTACGGGAACATCCTCGACTGCATGGAGCGGCTGAGCGACCTCCCCCTGGACGCGACCCCAACCGACGAGGAGAACTTCACCTTCTGCTACGCGCAAGAGATGCCGGTCGACGCGGTGCTCATCAAAGCGCAATGGATTCGCTCGGATCTGGAGCGCGACATGCCCGTCTACGATACCGATGCGGACACCCTGCGGGATCTGCTCGGCCCGACAAACACCGGCACCTGGCCCGAAGAGGGGCACCGGCGTGCCGATCCCGCCGACGACGAAATCGTGACCATCCGGCTGCGCAACGGGAGCACCTACCGGCTCGCGGGCCTGCACGTGATGACCAAAGAGCTACGCCACTGGACGTGGATCACCCTGTTCTGGAGCGACCGCCCGAACCTCGACTTCGGCGAGGACCGCCCTCAGGCAATTCGCGACCTCGACCCCGTGTGGAGCCACTACAAGATGTGCGTCGTCGTCGACTACGAAGAGGACGCCGACGACCCCGGGGCGGGCCTCGAAGAGCTCTACCCCTCCCTGGCGGCGGCCCTGCGCGCCACCCCCACCGAGAGCGCCAGTTGGTGCTCGAACCCCTACGTGGAAGAAGGCCGCGGCAACGCCCGGACGAACTGCATCGGCTGCCATCAGCACGGTGCGAGCGCCGTGGGGGCGGACCTCGACGGCGACGGCGCCCCGGACCCCCTCGATCTGGAGCAGATCATCGACGACGAGCGCTTCTATCCCAGCAACGGGCGCACGCGGCAACGGGACGTGTTCCCGAGCGACTACCTCTGGAGCGCCACACGGGTCGACAACCTCTTCCAGGTCATCCGAAGCGAAGTCGATCGCGCCGACGTCACCGACAGCCGAGAGATCGAAGAGCGAGCGGCGCGCATCCTTGCGGCCACCGGCGAGCCCTCGCGCGGAGCGGCCCTCTTCGCGACGAACTGCGCACGCTGCCACGGCGCCGACGGGACCGGTGACTTCGGCCCCAACCTCTACGATCGGGTGCCCATGCGCGACGACGACACCCTCGCCCGACGCCTCCTGCTTGGCCTCGGCCCCATGCCGGCGTGGGACTCGGTGCTGTCCGACCAGGAGCTCGCCGACCTGCTGGCGTTTCTCCGCGCAACCTTCGATGCGCCGCCGAGCCCGAGCGAAGTAACGGCGGCGGCGAGCGGACTGCCCACGGACATCCCCGACAACGACGCGACCGGCGTGGAGGTCTCGATCGAGGTCGCCACGGACTTCCCTCTTGCCTCGGTGCGGGTGCAGGCGGCCATCTCACACCCGTTCCGTGGCGACCTGGTCGTGGAGCTCATCCACGACACGATCGTCGCGACGCTCCACGACCGCACCGGAGGCTCCCTCGATGACCTCGACATCGACGCGACCCCTGCCGCCTTCGCCGGCGCGAGCTCCGCAGGCACCTGGACGCTCCGGGTCCGTGACGAAGGGGTCGGCGACCGAGGGACCCTCGACTCCTTCCGCCTGACCCTGAGCCCCTGACCCCGGGCGGCACGGCCTACTGCGGCGACGCGGCGGGGACGGCGACACGCAAGCGCTGGGGGTGACCCTCGGTGTCGCTCTCACGGATGGTCACCGAGAACGGCCCCAACGTCTCGCCATCCGGCCTCTCGAGGGAGACGCGATGCGTGCCTTCGGTCAAGGGTATTCGCTTGGGCGCGTAACCGTAGGGACGTCCGCTGACCGCGTCGCAGCAAGGCGAACCGTCCACGTAGAT
>JALVDI010000565.1 GCA_027009115.1 Polyangiaceae bacterium
GATCCGACCGTCCGCGTCGTCGTCCATCCCGTTGCCGCACTCGTCGTAGGGGCCCGTCCGCATCCGCGCGTCCGTCCCGGCGTCGCCGGTCGCGATCACCGTCTTGCCAGCGCAGGCAGCGAGCGTGGCGCCGAACATCAACAAACCCAGCGCGCGCACGAGGGTAGCGAAGTGAGTGCGGGTCATGGTCGTCCTCCTGTCTCTGCCCGTAGCGGGCGAACAGCGAGAGCGATCACGAAAAAACTCACGGCTCGGTCGAATCTTCACCGTCCTGCTCGAACGACACCCGCAGGCCGAGTGATGCGAAGGGGCGGATCCGCAACGGATCGAAGGTCGTCTCCGCTGCTCCGGAACGTTCAACTACGTAACGAGCGTCGGCAAGATCGACGTCGAGCCCGAAGCCGAAGAAGAGGCTCGTCCGGCGATGGAGGCGGTAGCCGACGCCCAGAGCAGTCTCGACCATACCGAGCCGCGTCCACTGCACCGGCCGCACGGTCAGGCCGCTCGCATCGAAGAGGCGCGGCTCCACGCGCAATAGATCGAGACCGACGGTCAGGCGCGCCCGAAGGCTCCACCGCCCGAAAGCGGGCCGCAACTCGAACCCTCCGCGCACCGCCAGCCCCTCGAGTCGAGCGCCTGCATCCGCGTGACGAACGGTCGTCGGCACCAGGTACCCTGCTTCGAGCAGAAGACCGGGTCGCCACGGCCTGTCGAGCGCGAGACCGCCGCGCAGCGCCACCCGATGCTGGGGAGGCTGCTTCCCGCTCCATACCAGCACGTGCTCGGCCACCTCGAGGACGCCGAGCGCCCGCCGGGGAGGAGCCGGCGGCGCGTCAGGCACTTGAGGGGGCCGTGCCTCCACAGCGTCGATTGCGCCGAGGGCGGGAACGCGCGCGACGAGCTCAGCGCGGGCGACCCCGATGGCCCCGCCCAGGCGGAGCGCTTCCAGGCTCGACCCCAAGATCTGCGCGATGCTCTCGACATCGACGGGGTCGAGGACCTCACCGACGTCCAGCTTGCGTAGCAGGAGACGCTCGCCGCGGGCGTCCGAGAGGACGAACAGGACCTCCGGTGGAGCAACGCGAAGCCACACCCGCGCCAGGAGCCCCTCGCGGACCGGCGGAGGGGTCGCAAGAATCGACCGCAGTTCGATCCGCGGGACGCTCCCGACATCGAGTGCGACGTCCGCCTCTGCGGCCAGCTCGCGCAGAGCGTCCACCAGCGGTCCCTGGCTCGCCCTCGGTACACTCAGCTCGACACGGGCCCGTGGTCTCTCCTGCCCGGCAGCGTGTGTGGACACCGCAAGCAGCGAAGCCAGACAGAGCAGGGACCGCTCAGTCGGCGCCATCGGCATCCGGATGCATCACCGCCAGCTCTTCGAGCCGTCGCCGAGCTGCCGGCACGTACACGGAGCCCGGGTCCCGACGCAGCAGAAGCTCGAGGGCCTGGCGCTCGTCCTCGACGCGCCCCAGCCGCCGCAGCGCCACCGCCCGCTGATACCGGCACTCGGGAGCCAGCGGGCCGGAGGGCGCGGCCTGAAGGTAGGCGTCCAGCTGCCCCAGGGCGCCTCGCGGATCCCCCAAACGCCTGAGCAAGAGCCGGGCGAGGGAGAGGCGCGAGATCTGCGCTTCGGGGCTCCGCGGATAGCGACGCTGGAGCTCCCGATAGAGGCGCGCGGCCTCCCCTACCCGACCCTGTGCGCGCCTCTCCCCGGCGCGCTCGAAGAGCTCTGCGGCGCTCGCACGCAGCCCCGCTCGGCTCCTCTTGGAAGGGGATTCCTCGAGCTCGGCGGGCCGCTGCGGCCCCTCGACCTCCACCGCCTCTTCGTCCTGAGCGGCGACCTCCATCGAGCCCAGGGGTGCCGAGGAGCTCCGACCCGGTGCCTCCGCCTCTGCCGGCGCCAGTGCCTCC
>JALVDI010000566.1 GCA_027009115.1 Polyangiaceae bacterium
AGCGACTCCGCGCGCGGGGGCCGGGCCGCCATGGCATTCTCGGCGGTCGGCTCCTCGTCGCCCGAGAGCGCGACGCCAACAGCCGTGACGAGCCCGAGCACCAACAGGGCCGCGGCGCCCGCCCACAGCCAGCGCTTGCCGGACTCCACCGGGGCTGCGTGGCCTTTCTCCGCCACGTTCTGGGGCGCGGGGGGCGAAGACGGTGCCGGGGGCGGCGAAGACGGTGCCGGGGGCGGCGAAGACGGTGCCGGGGGCGGCGAAGACGGTGCCGGTGCGCGCAGCGTCGGCAGCAGTGCCTCGGGTTGGGGCTCCGACGGAGGAGGCGGCTCGGCCACGGGGACCGCGGGCTCGAGGGCGAGGGCCGTGTCGGCGGGCGCAGCCTCGTCGTGCTTCTCGCCGTAGGCCTCGTTGACGAGAGCCGCGAGCCGGTCTCGGGCGCGGGGGGCGTTCTCCAAGGTCGGCGCGAGGGCGTCGATCACCTCCCCGGCATCCTCCGGTCTCCCCTCGGGCTCCGGCGACAAGAGCCGCTCCACCAGCTCGGCGAGCTCCGCGGGGACGTCCGGAGCCACCTCGAGCAGCGCCGGCCGCTTGCCCTCGATGATCTTCATCATGATCTCGACGTCGTGCTGGCCCACGAACGGCCGCCGCCCGGCAAGACACTCGAAGAGCGTGGCGCCGAGAGCGAAGAAGTCGACCCGCGCATCGACGGTACCGCCGCGCATCTGCTCGGGCGCCATGTACGGCACCTTGCCCTTGACGAACCCGGTGGCGGTGGCCACCGTCGCGCCCGTCAGCGCCTTGGCCACGCCGAAGTCCGCCAGCTTGATCTCGCCGTGCCTGGAGAGCAGCACATTCGAAGGCGTAAGGTCTCGGTGGACGATGCCGCCTTGGGCGCTGTGGGCGTATTCGAGGGCGTAGGCGAGGTCCAGAGCGATGAGCGCGGCGAGCTCCGGGTCGAGCTTCCGGTCCGGTCGGCTCGCCAGGAGGCTGCGCAGGTCGACCCCGTCGACCAGCTCCAGCGCCATGAACTGCTCTCCGTCGACCTCACCGTAGTCGACGACACCGACGATGTTGCTGTGGCGGAGCGCGCCGGCGAGCCTCGCTTCCCGTTGGAACTGTGTGACGAAGTCCCGGTCCTGGTTGAACGCCGGCAGCACCCGCTTGAGACAGACGACCTGGTCGACGCCGCCTTTCCCTTCGCGACGAGCCACGAAGGTCTCGGCCATCCCTCCGACGCCGAGTCGACGTTGAAGCACATATGCTCCGAAGCGCCGGGGGAGAGGGACAGACACCACGGCCGAGCATAGCAGGAGCCCGCTCCCCTGGCGTCGGCCGTGCTCAGCCGGCGGCGGGATCCTTGGCGAGCGCGAGCTGCGGACTCGCCTTTTCGCTGCGGCGCCGTGGCTTGCGCGCTTTCCTCGGCGGCTTGGTCTCGAACGCGATGGCCTGCAGTCGCTCTCGAAGCGACTCGTTCTCTTCCGCGTACACCAGCGCGTAACGCTGAGCTCGGCGTGCGAGGTTCGTCAGCTCCTTCCGGCATGCCTCCAGCTCGGTCCGCGCGGCCTCGAGCTCGGCCTGCTGCTGGACGACACGCTCCTGAGCGGCCTCGAGGCGCCGTCGGTGTTCCGCGAGAACCTCTCGATCGAGCTCGGGGAAGCGCACGTCGGCGAGGGCGTCGTCGAAGAGGTCGAGGATGGCGCGCACCGGCGCGGGGATCGAAGACAGGGGGCTGTGCATATGTTCAGGCATATCCCGCGGGGCCGGCGGGATCAAGCCTTCGCAGTCCGCTCGAGCATCGCGAGGGTGTCCCTGTGGCGCAGCCGGGCGAGGAACCTCGAGGGTCTTCGAGGCGCGCCGCGGGCGCGTGCTCCTGGGCGCGCACGGAGAGGGTACTGACTCTCAGGGCAGGAC
>JALVDI010000567.1 GCA_027009115.1 Polyangiaceae bacterium
GGTCTTGGGGCGCTCGAGGTTCTCCAGGGCAGCGGCAGGATCGGGCCGCTCCGGCAGCTTCGGCTTCTTCTTCTTGGCCACGGGGGGAGTTATCCCGCTCCGGCCGGAGAATCAAACCAACGGCCGTCGGCGGCTCAGTCGCGCCGGCGAAGCTCGATTCGTCGATTGCGAGCGCGGCCCTCAGCGGTGCTGTTCGGCGCGATGGGGCGCTGCTCGCCGTAGGCGCGGACCTCCAGGCGCTCCAGGGCGACGCCCCGCTCGGCGAGCCAGTTCACGACGGCCTCCGCTCGCAGCCGCGAGATGCGGAGGTTGTGGGCCTCGCTGCCGCGGCTGTCGGTGTGTGCGCCGATTTCGAGGCGAAGGCTCGGGTGCCGTTCGAGCAGCGCGAGGATGCGCTCCAGCGCTTGCTCCGCGTCCGCTGCGAGGCTCGCGCCGTCGAAGCCGAGGCCCTCGACCACCAGGACGTCGCCGCGGAGGAGCCCGCAGGTGTCCTCGTCCTCATCCTCGCAGCTCGGTTCCGGGGCAGCTCGCGTGGGCTCGGCTTCCGTCCGGTCGGGGCGAGGCGGGGGTTCGATGTCGTCTTCCGCGGGGGGCACGGATGGAGCGCTGGGGGCAGGGCGCCAGCGAAGGCCGATGCCGACCATGTCGGCCTCCATTGCGTAGCGTCCGTTGCCGATGGGGACGGCGCCCCCGGCGTTGGGCGGTACCTCCGGGCTGCGGGGCGGACGGATGGGGTTCGGTTGAGGCACCTGACTGTTGGTGACGTCCCGGTCCTGAAGGAAGACGTGGGCGTAGCTCACGTCGAGCCAGACGCTCTCGCTGACCCGGACGCTCACGCCCAGGCCCGTAATCCACTTGGACGAGTCGAGGGTGAGGGGCGAGAGGTAGGCGTCGTCGAAGCTCGAATTCTCGTAGTTGACGCCGAGGGAGACCTCCACGCGTTCGTCGGCGAAGCGGTAGCTGCCGCCGAGCCGCACGCTGAAGACGTCGTTCATGTGGCGGGGGATCGCCAGGGGGCCCACCTGGTAGTCGCCGATGGCGACGGCGTCGCGGATCCAGATGTTCTTGGGCGTGATCGTCGCCGCCCGCTGAGTGGCCCAGTGCTCCCACACGAGCGCGGCCTCCATGCGTAGCCCGCGGGCTGGTCGCAGCTCGACCCCACCCCGGAGCATGAAGGGCAGGGCGAGCTCGAGGTGCGCCTTGTCGCCTTCGACGCGGGCGCCGTCGAAGAGCGGCGCCGAAGGGAGGCGGACTTGCAGCTTGGCGTCGCCGCTGACGGCCTTCGGCCACCACACGAACGAGGCTCCCACCCGCACGACGCCCGCATCGTAGGTGAGCCCGCCGCTGATGCCGGGGTGGATGATCGGCGAGAGCTCGAAGCGAGCGAGGCCATCCCACTCCGGGTCCTCGGGCTGCGAGCAGACGAAGCCATCGCAGCTGCTGATGGCCGTCTCGCCCACGAAAGAACCGACGAGCAGGTGCATGCCGAGGCCGACGCTCAGCTCTTCGACCGGTCGCCAGGCGACGGCCGGCGAGACGTTCAGAAAGGCGCTCCCTTCGAGGGAGTAGAGCGAGTAGCGCTGAGGCGCGGGCTGGCAGCTTGGGTCGTCGGCGTCGTCGCCGGTGAAGTCGCAGCTTCCGCCGTCGGTGCGCACGCCGCGGGGCCACCGGAGCAGGGAGGCGTTGGGCGCGAAGATGCCCAGGCCCAAGGTCCAATCGCCAACCGGGTGGGAGTAGGCGAGCATCGGGATTGGGAGCGGCGGCGCGTCTGCTTCCACCCTCGGAAGCACGTTCCCGCCGCCGTCGACCCGCTCGTAGCTCGCACGCAGAAAGGTGAGGGTCGCGTCGAGCAGGAGCTGCTGCCCGCTCCACGAGAGCCCCGCCGGGTTGTACCAGATCGCTTGCGG
>JALVDI010000568.1 GCA_027009115.1 Polyangiaceae bacterium
GTCTTTCGGGACCTGCGCGGCGAAGCGAGCCACCGTCTTCGAAGCCTCCGACTCCTTGCTCGGGCCTGCGTGTTCACGGGCATCTTGGCGGGCATCTGGGAGTACACCCGCCCTCAGGCGGCGGAGCTGGGTTTGCGGGCGCTGGTCGCAGGGACCGCGGAGCAGGCTGCGAGCGCACGTGCCATGGAATGTATCGCGATCGGTCTCGGCTTCGCTGCTGTGGCGCTGGCGGCGCGCCTGATGCTGCGCCGACCCGCCCGCGGCGCGCTCGCCGAATGCGACAAGCTTCGAGAGCGCTTGGAGAATCGACTGAGCTTGGCGCCCGTTTCGAGGACCCCACAGGGTGGACCGGTCCCCTGAGGGTTTGATATCGTCCGCCGGAGGAAACTTTCGGCCCGCGCTGGGGTCCAACCAGCACTCGACCCTTGCCCGCTTGCCCGCCCAAGGCGTCGCAGCGGCCCATACCCTGAGGAAACTCGTGGCTACACCCCCTCGACAGCAACCCCGTGGAGGCAACAAGCCCGGTGCCATGACCATGGCCATGCAGGCCGTGGCCGCCAAACCGAGCGGGCCCAAAGTGCTTCGGATCGCTCTATTCAAGGGCGGCCGAGGAATCGAAGAGCGCATCATCCGCCGCCGGGAAACGGTGAGCATCGGCTCGTCGGAGAAGAACCACTTCATCGTTCAGGCCGAGGGGATACCGGCGCGCTTCGACCTGTTTCAGTTCGCCAACGGGGAGTACATCCTCAACTTCACTGACCAGATGTCGGGCCGGGTCAGTCTGCCGGGGGGGGTGCAGAAGCTGGAGCAACTGCGGACCAACGGCATGGCGCGGAACGCCGGAGGCTATTGGCAGGTCAAGCTGCACCCGAACTCCAAAGGGAAGATTCACATCGGCGACGTGATGTTGCTCTTCCAGTTCGTCGAGCCACCGCCGGTCACTCCTCGACCGCAGCTACCGGCTGCGGCCCGCGGAGGCTTCGTCGCGGGCATCGACTGGCTCTTCACCGCCTTCGTGATCTTCAGCTACATGACTTTCTTTGGGTTCGTGATTTACCTCGAGAACGCGGACTGGGAGATCGAGCAAGGGATCGCGGCGGTGCCGGAGAGCGTCGCGCGGCTCATCTTCAACGAGCCGATGCCGCCCCCTGAGCCCGTGGAGACCACCGACGAGCCCACCGAAGAAGAAGCCGAGGAAGTCGCCGAAGAGGTTGCTGAGAACACGAGCACGAGCACCAGCACGAGCAGCTCCAGCAGCGGCAACTCGTCGGGCGACAGCAACGACATCAACAGCAACGCGGAGGCACGGGCGCGCATCGCCAACGAGGCGGCTGCGACGGCCGAGGCGCTCATCCTCGGCGCTTTCGGAGACGAGGGCGGCGCCCTGGCGGACGTGCTCGCTGGAGGTGCCGCGCTCGGCAACTCCGCCGACATTCTCGCCCAGACCGAAGGGGTCTCGCAGGCCGCCTCGGCAGGAGGCACGCTGCGGACGCGCAGCGGTGGTGGGCGCGGTTCCGGAGGCGGCATGCTTGGGGCACTCCGTGGCTCGATGGCCGCCGGGATGACCGTCGCGACCGGATCCGTCATGGAGCGAAGGATCCGAGGACGCATTCGCCTCGAGAGCGGCGGCGACATCGGTGGCTCCGGTGACTTTGACTCGTCCATCGTCGTGCGGACGATCCGCACGCGCCTGCGAGCCATCCAGCGATGTTACGAGACGGAGCTGCGGCGTAACCCGACCCTGCAGGGCAAGGTCACGGTCCAGTTCACCATCGTGGAGCGAGGGACGGTGTCCCAAGCCCGCGCGACGGAGAACACCACTGGAAGCCCGGCGGTGGCCAACTGCGTGGTGAGCACGGTGCGCCGCTTCCGCTTCAATCCGGGCCCCGAGGGGGGGAGCGTCAGCTTCAGCTATCCCTTCGTGTTCGCTCCCCAGAACTGAGCGCCACCGCAACTGAGGGCCCTGGCACCTCTTGGGGGCCAGGGCCCTGGTCTATGGGTCTGGCGGGTTCGCCACCCGTGCTTCGATCCCATGAACGCCGCCAGCAGGCACTGCAACGTATGACCTAGGATATGAGAATTAGTGGAGTTTCGGCTGAGGGATGGCCGTTGACTTCACCCCAGGGGCCGGTATACTCGGCGCAACCTTCGGAGGGGAATCTAGATGTCGCGATTCAAACGCGTCCTCCACACGCTCGTCTTAACTGGACTTTTGGCTTCTGCCAGCTACGGCCTCGCCGTGGCTCAAGGGGAAGAAGACGGGGCGGGCGACCCCGAAGGCTCCGTCGACGCGCAACGCCGAGCCAACCTGAGCCCAGAGGAGCAGTTGGAGGAGGCCCACCGGATCATCGTTCGGGGGGAGGACCTCAGTCGACGGGTTCAGGCGATGCTGGACGAGGCTCGTCAGGAACGCGACATCATCCGGGTCACCTGCGTCAACGACAAGCTGACCCAGGTAAACGCCAACCTTCGCACGGCCCAACAACGCTTTGAGCAGTTGCAGGACGCCGTGGAGGCGCAGGACTCGAGCCGACGCAACCATGAGTACACGGTCATCCTCGTGCTCGGACAAAAGTTCGTGGTCCTCGATCGGGAGGCCGCTCAGTGCATTGGCCAGGACATCTTCGAGACGGGTGCGACCCGTGTGCTGACGGAGATCGATCCCGGAACACCGGACGACGATCCTACGCTGATCTACGAGATCGACGATCCGCCGGCTCCTTTCATCCCACCGCCGCGCTCGGGTGACCGCTGAAGCGCCAGCTTGGACTGACGAGCCTCGATGAAACAGCTCTTCTTCATCTCCGTTGCGGCCACGATCGCACTGCCGGCCTTGGCCAACGCCCAGAACTCCGCCTGGCTCCAGGACCGTTCGCGGGCCCAGGGTCCCGGCTTTCGGCTGGGAAACCTCGAATTGCATCCTGGCTTCGGTGCGGAGGCGGGATATGACACGAACGTCTTCTATGAAGACAGCGGCGACGGCCCCCGCGATCCCGTGGGGAGTGCGATCTTTCGGCTCACGCCCCACCTTTTCCTCTCGACGCTGACGCAAGAGCGCACCCAGGAGGGCGAGGGCTCAGGGTCGAGCGGCGGCCCGATGGTCCAGTTCCAGGCCGGTGTTTCCGCCGAGGCTTACTTCTACCTTGCGAGTCAGGCAAAGAACAACGTCGCGCTCAGCGGCGATTTCGACCTGAACATCAACCCAAAGGGTCGCTTCGGCTTCCGAATCTACGACGACTTCAGGCGACGTATCCGTCCGTTCACGGGCCGATCCGACGATCGTCGTCGCAACTACGCCGTGGACAACAACCTCGTCGGGGCAAGTCTCATCGCCCGCAGCCGGGGCGGTCTCGTCCAGGCATCGCTGGGATACGCCTTTCGGCTCCAGTACTTCGAGAGCAACACCTTCGCGTACGCCAATCAGTTCGGGCACCAGATCAGCGGCGACGTGCACTACCGCTTCCTGCCGAGCACATCCGTCTTTTGGGACGGCACGGTCGACATGACCGACTACTACAACGCCGACGCAGGCTCGGCGGCCCTCGCCTTGGCCAACAACTGGCGTCTGCGGACGCGTGTGGGCCTCAACGGCGTCATCACCCCCAAGCTTTCGGCGACCGCAGCGATCGGTTACACGGCGACGTTCGTCGATGACCCTGCGTTCGACGACTACGATTCGGTGCTCGCGCTCGCCGGCCTCAAGCTGAGGCTCACCCCGACGGTCACTCTCGATTTTGGGTATGAGCGGGAGAACAAGAACTCCATTGTCGGGCTCTACCGCACGCAAGATCGAGGTTACCTCGACTTCCAGTGGCTCTTCGGGGGTTCCTTCCTCCTGTCGCTGAACACCTGGGTCGCCCGCATGAAGTTTGGGGAGATCTTCGACGCGACGGGCATGTCCCTTGGGCAGCGTAACGATGTGTACGTTTCGGTGCGACTCTTCGGCGAGTACCGTTTCACCGACTACCTGGCGCTCAACGCAACCTTCGCGTACCTGGGCGACTTCACGGGCTTCGAGTACCAGGTCACGGACGCCACGGGCATGGCAATCCCGGACCCGGCCGGCTTCAACAAGGTCGAGGCATGGCTCGGTCTCCGCGTGTTCTACTGATCACGCTGGGGCTTGGGTTCGCTTGCGGGGGGGCACAGCAGGTCCCGACCGAGATACGGGAATCGCACCAGGCCCCGCCCGGCCTCTCCGCCGGCGATATCATCGAGGTGCGAGTCTTCGGTGAGGAGCAGCTGACGGCGAAGTACCGGGTCGAGCAGGATGGGACGATCGACTTCCCCTTTCTCGGGCGTGTCTCGGTGGAGGGCAGGACCTCGCGGGAGGCGGCGGCGCTCATCGCCGACGGGCTCAGAGAGAGGGAGATCCTCACGGACCCCCAGGTCACCGTCTTTGTGGAGGAGAGCAACTCCCTGCGGGTGAGCGTGATGGGGGCCGTGGCTCGGCCGGGGACCTTCCCACTGGTGCCTGGGATGACCGTCGTACAAGCCATCTCGATGGCCGGTGGGTTCACCGCCCTCGCCAACCAGAACGACACGATCCTCACCCGCCGTGTCGATGGTGGGGTGCGCCGCTTCCCGGTGCCCGTGCGGCGCATCAGCGATGGCCGAGAGCCCGATGTGCCGCTCCAAGGGGGCGACATCATCTTCGTCCCCGAGCGAGCGTTCTGAGCCCGTGGCCGACCTCGCGACCTTCTTGCCTTTCGCCGCGTTCTGTCTCCTGGGAGGCGTCCTGGTGGGTCGTGGGGTGGGTGGAGAGGTCGGCAGGCTCCTGCCGCTGGCCGTCGTGACGCGGCTGCTGGGAAGCGTGGCGCGCTACGAGGTGCTCGAACGCTTCTACTCGGGCGTCGGTGACGCCAAGCGCTACTTCGGTTACGGGGTGATTCACGCGGCTGATCTGCGCGCGTTCGATTTTTCTTTTCTGGCGCCGCCGGAGACCCGGCCTTGGTGGGGGACGCGCTTCATCGAGAACCTCTCGGCCTTCGTCGTCCTCCTGATCGGTGACAACATCCGCTCGGGCTTCCTCGCCTTCGCGCTCTTCTCCCTCACCGGCGTGACCCTCTGCGTCCTGGCGTTCCGAAACGCCGGCCACGACGAGCGCGGCTATGCCCGCTGGCTCCTGCTCTGGCCCTCCCTTTGCTTCTGGCCGTGCTCGATGGGCAAAGACGCCGTGATGATCCTGGGGATCGGGCTTTGCGTGTACGGCTACGTGGGGCTGGCGGGGCGCTTTCGTTTGTTGCCCCTCGTGGCGGGTGTCACCTTGCTGACCTGTATCCGGCCGCACATCGCGGTGCTCGTGGCGTTCGCGCTCGTCGCGGCGGAACTCTTCGGGAGCAGCGCCCGGGAGGGGGGGTGGTGGCGCGTGGCCCTGATGGTAGGCATGGGCGCCGCGGCGGCGGTGATCGGCCTGTCCCAGTTCGGTCTCGATATCTCGGATCTCGAGGGCATCCAGGAGCAGTTCGAGGCGGCGTCGGTCCGCACGATCAAGGGAGGGAGCGCCATCGAGCGGGGGTCTGGGATCGCAGCGATCCCCATGGCGCTGGTCAATAGCCTCATGCGGCCCTTCCCCTGGGAGGCCCACCACGTCTTCGCCCTCTTCGCGAGCCTGGAGGTCTGGGGCTTCTGGGTCTACGTCGCGGCACGCCGGAGAGTCCTGCGCGACGCCCTCATAGGTTGGCGGCAGGACCGGATGGTGCGCTTCAGCCTTCCGGTGGGCCTGCTCCTCGCGTTCTTCTACGGTCTGGCGATGTCGAACCTGGGGATCATCGCGCGCCAGCGCGTCGTTATCCTCCCATTCCTCTTCGTGCTCGTCGCGCTGCGACGGACCGAAGGCGTGCGCGCGCTTCGTCCGGCGACCCCGGCGCTGCGACCAAGGGTCGTCGGATGAAGACGAAGCTGAAGGCCTCGGTCCTTGGGCTTGCGCGCCGAGCGCAGCGCCTCGTCCCCGTGCCGCCCGGACACGGCGTCGTCCTTTGTTATCACCTGGTGGGGGCCGAGACCGGGAGCGAGGTCGACCTTGCGTGGGACCCCTTTCGCCGGCACCTGGACTGGCTCGTGGCGCACACGGACGTCGTGCCCCTCGCCGAGGTTCTTCGGCCCGGACCGAGGGCCCGTTCGGCGCTGACCTTCGACGATGCCTTTCGGAACTTTCGGGAGCGCGCGTGGCCCGAGCTTCGTGCCCGAGGCTTGCCCGCCACGCTCTTCGTCCCCACCGGCTTCGTGGACGGGGAGATCGGAAGCCCCCTGAGCGGCGTGGATCGGCCGGCGTGTAGTTGGAGCGAGCTGAGGGAGATGCAAGCGGAAGGGCTGGCGATCGGATCGCACACGCACCGCCACCCAAACCTCCGCCGCCTACCTCGCGAGCGGGTGGAACGTGAGCTGGCCACGGCCCAGGAACGCCTGCGCGACGAGCTCGGGACGGCAGCCGACGACTTCTGTTACCCGCAGGCGAAGCACTCGCGTTCCCTTGCCGGAGCGGTGGGCCGTCATCACGCCCGTGCGGTGGTGGGAAGCGGCCGCCATGTCCGACAGGGCACGGAGCCCCTCGCCATTCCGCGGATCCCGGTGCGCGCGCACCAACACGACGTCGCGCCGCTCTTCCGACGGGGGCTGTGGCTGGAAGAGTGGGTGGCGGACACGGCTCGGCAGTATCGATGAGGCACAGGTGATCCGCGTCTTCCATCTCATCAAGAGCCTCGGCCGGGGCGGCGCCGAGACGCTCCTCGTGCACGGGCTGGACAGCGCCGACCGGGCGTCCTTCGAGTACGGCTACGGTTATTTCCTCCCTTGGAAGAACCAGCTCGTAGGCGACCTCGAGCAGCGAGGCGCGGAGGTCGTGCAGTTCACGGCGCAGACCCAGCTTCAGTGTCTCCGGCAGGCATCGGCCATCGCCCGGCACCTGCGTGAGTGGCGCGCCGATGTCCTGCACTGTCATCTCCCGCTCGCGAGCATCGCCGGGCGTCTCGCGGGGAGGATGGCGGGTGTCCCGGTCGTGTCCACGGAGCACAACCTCTTGCAGCGCTACCACCCTGCAACGCGGCTGGCGACGGTGGCGACCTGGCGGTTGCAAGACCAGGTCATCGCTGTCTCCAGGGAGGTGCAGCAGTCCATTCGCGAGTACGTCGGCGAGCTCGTTCCGACCCGCGTGGTCCTCAATGGGGTGGCCGTGGACACCTTTCGACGGGACGTCGAGGCGGCCGCTGGGGTGCGGGCAGAGTGGGGCATCCCGGACCGCGCTCCGGTGGTGGGCACCGTGGCGGTGTTCCGGACGCAGAAGCGTCTCGGCGACTGGCTCGCGGTGGCCCGGCGGGTGCTGGACGCGCACCCCGATGCCCACTTCCTCCTCGTCGGCGACGGCCCTGAGCGCGGCGAAGTCGAGCGCGTGCGTGCCGAGCTCGGGCTCGCGGAGCGGGTCCACCTCTGCGGGCTGCAGGCGGACGTGCGCCCGTACCTCTCGGCGATGGACGCCTATCTGATGAGCTCGCAGTTCGAGGGGCTGCCGATCGCGATGCTCGAGGCCATGTCGACGGGGCTGCCCGTGGTGGCGACGGCCGTCGGCGGCATCCCGGAGGTGGTGCGCGAGGGCCGTGAAGGGCACCTGGCGGAGCCCGGGGATGTCGCAACGTTGGGGGCTGGGCTGGTCGGGCTTCTGGCGGAGCCTCGCCGCCTGGCAGCGATGGGAGAGGCGGCGCGCGAGCGTGTCGGGGCGGCCTTCGGCATGCGGCGCATGCAGGCGGCTCTTGAAGAGATCTACCGCGAGGTTCTGGCTCGATGACGGCGGCACGGGACGAGCTGACCGTTCGTGACGCCACCGAAGCCGACGTGCCACGCCTGGTGGAGCTCATGGCGGCCTCCCTCGGCACGGGAGGTGTCCCGCGAAGCGCGGCGTTCTTTCGTTGGAAGCACTTCGACAACCCCTTCGGGGCCTCGCCCGTCCTCGTCGCCGAGGACCGCGGGCGCCTGGTGGGCTTGCGGACCTTCCTGCGTTGGGAGCTGCGGCGAGGCGAGGGTGTCCTGCACGCCGTTCGAGCCGTGGACACCGCGACGCACCCCGCCTACCGGGGGCGCGGCATCTTCCGGCGCCTGACCCTCGAGCTCCTTGGGCGGATGAAAGCCGAGGGCGTGGACTTCGTGTTCAACACGCCCAACGCCAAGAGTGGCCCCGGCTACCTGAAGATGGGGTGGCGCACTGTTGGCCTCGTCCCAGTGTTCCTGCGGCCGAGGCTCGCTCTCGCCATGCGGCCGTTTCGCCGAAGCGACTGGGGCGAGGTGACGGAAGAGGAACGAGCGGCGCTGCGCCGTGCCGCTGCGGACCGGCGCCCGGATGCTTGGGTCCGAGCGGCGGCGGGGCCCAACGGGCACACGCCTCGGAGCCCGGCCTACCTTCGGTGGAGGTACCTGGACATCCCTGGGATCGAGTACGGGGCGGCCTTCCACCCGGCCAGCCATCTCTTGGTTTTTCGGCGACGTCTGCGGCGGGGCTTGCGGGAGCTGACGCTCTGCGAGGTCGCCCTGGCGCCGGGCCCGCGGGCCGCCGCTGCAGCGGCGAGGGCGCTTCGAGCAGCCAGCCGAGGCGCGGACGTCGTCACCATGTCCGCGGCGGTCGATACCCGACTGCGGAGGCTCGCGACGCTGGTGGGCTTCGCTCCCATCGGCGGTCCACTTCTCATGTCGCGGCCCCTGGCCAGCCCCCCCATCGAGAGCTTCACGGGCTGGTGGTGGTCCCTTGGTGATCTCGAGCTCTTCTGAGCGGCCGATGACACGGGGCTCTGCTCGGTCGTCTCCGGCGACACGCCAAGAAAACTTCGCGCACAGCAAGCGTCGGCCGTCGAGGTCCTACTCGGCCGCCTCCGGTGATGCCTCGTCCTCGGCGCCGTAGTATTCGCCGTAGCCGCGGTAGTAGTAGCCCTTGCCGTAGTAGCCTTCGGCCTCGAAATCGAAGCCGTTGAGTACGGCGCCGAGGATGCGAGCGCCCACATCCCGCAGCTGTCGGAGAGACGAGAGGAGGGCGTCTCGGGTGGTCACCATCGACCTGACGACGAGCAAAACGCCGTCGACTTGAGGGCCGAGAATCGCCGCGTCGGTGACGGCACCCAGGGGAGGGCTGTCGAAGATCACCACGTCGTACTTCTTGCGGGCGCTCTCGATCAGTTGCGAGAAGCGAGGGCTGTGGAGCAGCTCTGCCGGGTTCGGCGGGAGGGGCCCGGCGGTGATGACCTCGAGTCCCGTGACATGCGTCTGCTGAGGGAGCGCCTCGAAGGGAGCGTCGCCAGCCACGAAGGTCGTGACCCCGACGTCGCGGGTCAGGCCGAAGCTGCCATGGATTCGAGCGCGCCGGAGGTCTGTGTCGACCAGGAGCACCCGCTTGCCGCTCTGCGCCATCGAAGCGGCGAGGTTGCAAGCCACCATGGTCTTGCCTTCCTGCGGGTGAGAGCTCGTGACGGCGAAGACCTTGGACGCGCCGCTGCCGACGGCCATGAAGGTGAGGTTGGTGCGGACGGTCCGCACGCACTCCGAGGCCGTCGACATGGGGAGGTCGTGAACCACGAGATCCGCGCTCGTGCTCGGTGCCCTTGGACTGCCCGCCCGACGTCTTCGACGCCGCCGGGAAGCCGGCTCTTCGCCGGCGCCGTTCTCCACCTGCGGGATCACTCCGAGGACGGTCAGGCCCAGGTCTTCGACCATCTCTGGCGTGCGCAGGCGGCGGTCGAGGAAGCGCATCCCGAAGGCGATGGCGATGCCCAGGAGCATGCCGGCGAAGATCCCAGCGAGGGCGTTGGCGGTGCGGTTGGGCGCAACTGGCCAAGTCGGGACGAGGGCGCGATCCACGATGCGCACCGGCGTCGTCCGGATCATCCGCGTCAGATCGGTCTCCGTGCTTCGCTGGAGGACGAGCTCGTAGAGCTTGGTCTTGTTCTCTCGTTCGCGGTTGAGGCGCTGGTACTCGATCTCGCGAAGGTTGAGCTCGAGGCCAGCCCTGTGGGCCTCCTCTGTGGCCCGCCGCAATCCCGCCTCGACGTTGCGGATCTCCTGGAGATCCGCCTCCGCGTTCTGGACAATGGTGTTGACCTCCTCGGCGAGCTGCTCCCGGAGGGCTGCGATCTCCTGATCGATGGCGCGCATCTCGGGATGCGCCGGTCCGTAGCGTGCGCTGAGGCGGTCGCGCTCGGCCATCTTGCTCCGGAGGGTCTCGCGGAGGTCCTGCAGCGCGGAACGCTGGTCGAAGACCGTACCGCTGGCTTCCAGCGGGTCGCGGCCCAGGGCCGCCTGCAGCCGGGTGACCCGCGCCGTGACCTCGATTCGTCGCTGCCGCGCCTGGGTCAGGGCCTCGTTGAAGGACTCGATCTCTGCCGCGACGAGGTTCTGGCGGTCCTCCATCGAGACACTGAGGATGTTGTGCTCCTCCTTGAAGCGATGGAGCGCGATCTCCGAGGCCTCGAGCTCTCGGCGGAGGTTGTCGAGCTGGTTGCCCAGCCACTCCAGCGCACTGACCGTCGACCCCATGCGGTCTTCGAGGGTCTTCTCGATGTACACATCCGCGAAGGCGTCCGCGATGGCGGCGACCTGTTCGGGGTTCTGTCCGCGGACGCGCAGCTCCACCAACCGCGTGTCCTTGATGGGGGCAACGGTGAGCTCCTCCAGGAGCTTGTTGGCCGTCGCCGTGACGTCCCTCGGCTCGAAGCCCTCCGCGGGGACGCCGTGAAAGGAAGGGTCCTCGTGCAGGCCCAGCCGCTGGACCACCCGCTCGGCGATGGAGCGGCTGCGCAGAATGCGGTGCTGAGTGGCCATGTACTCGCGGGTCGACCAAAAGCGACCCACGGGATCGGCGACGTCCTCGACCTCGTGACCAAGGGGCGTCACCGGGTTTGGGTCGAACTCGATGGTCGTCGTGGCCTCGTAGACCCGCGGCTGCTGAAGGGTCCAGAAGATGACGGCGGCGCCGACCACGACGGTGCAGCCAAGGATCAGCCACTTCGCCGCCAGGATCGTCCGGAGGTAGTCGCGAATGTCGAGGTCGCCGCTCTTGGGCGCGGTTCTTTCGGTGCCGTCAGCGGTCATGGGCGCTGGGACGTCGCCGCCCCCTCGGAGGTACGTTGTCGCCTCGGCGCCTGGGATTCAAGGCGATGCCGCCGCCGACACGCGCTCTGGTCGCCCCCCTCGCAGAGGCGCTCCCAGGCGGCGGTTGCCCGGCGGCGCTGCTGGGCGCGCTCGGCGGCCCGAGCCACCCGCGCGAGGTAGCGCGGATCTCGGGGTTGGAGGCGGTGCGCCCGCTCGAAGGCCGCCAGAGCGGCGCCGAGGTCGCCTTCGGCCTCTTCGAGCGATCCAGCAAAGGCCCACACCCGCGCAAGGCGTGCCGGTTGTCCGGCGGCGCGCCTCCGGAGCAGGCGCAAATCGGCCTGCAGGCGCTCGTCGTCGCCGGCGGCCGAAGCCAGACGGGCCCGAAGGCGGAGCAGCGCGTCGCTCTCCGGCTCGGTGCCCAGGTGCTCCAGGGCCGCCCGTGGGCCGTCGCGGCGCCACAGGACCTCGGCCCAGAGCAGCCGCGCGGTCTCGCTGTCGGTGTCGAGCTCCGCCGCCCGCGCGGCCTCGGTGGCGGCGGCGTCGAGCCGACCGGCGGCGAGCAGGCGCCGGGCACGCCGGGCGCGGAGCCCGGGTCCGTCCAGGCCCCTCGCGAGGGCGGCGTCGTCGAGGGACGCGACCCGTTCCGCTTCGAGGCAGTGGCTGAGCCGGTCGACGAAGGCGCTCTTGGGCTCAGGAGCCAGCTCGAGCACGAGAGCCTCGCTGGCTACCGCGGCCAGACGACATGCGACGGGCTCCGCGCTGCCCGGCACGCGCTCTTCCGCTTCGCGGACCTCCAGCAGGGCCTGCCGAAGGCGTCCAAGGCGCGCGAGGGCGTCGGCCGCTTGAACGTGCGCCGAGGGCCACTGGGGCGCGAGCTCCATGGCTCGGTTGAGCCAGCCGAAGGCCCGCAGGTTCCCCTCCCGGGCGAGGCTGTGCCCGACCCAGAGCGCGAGGCTCGGGTCCAGGGGGTGCTCGCGGGCCACGCGCCGAGCGACCTCCTCGGCGGGAGCCCCCGCGGCGAGGTCGGCGGCGAGCGCCTCGGGCCGGCTGCCCGGCACCTGCGGGCCGAGCAGGGCGAGCACGAGCCCCGCGACCCCCACGATCGCCCCGAGCCCTCGGCGCCGGGCCGCAGCGCGCTCGGGCTGACTGCGCACCTCCGTAGCGAGGGCTCCCAGGAGTAGGGCGGCCACCACCGCCACGCCGGGCATCTCCAGCGCGAAGTCCACGAGGTCGTGCGCACCGAGGGCGACGAGCGCGGCGGCGGCGCAGGCGGTCTCGGGCTGGCGGCTGCGGGCGGCGCGAAGGAGGACGGGCGCCAACGCGCTCAGCAGGGCCACCGTCGCGACAACGCCCCACTCGATGGTCCAGCTGAGCAGGATGTTCTCGGGGTGGGTGGCCCAGTTCGAGCTGTCCTCCAGGCGCGCGAAAACCGGCGCGAAGGCGCCCCGCCCGATGCCGGCGATGGGGAAGGTGAGGGCGATCCCGAGGCTGCGCCGCGCGAGCTCGAGCTTGCTGTAGTCGGCGCCCTCGAAGTCGCGGAACAGCGGCTCGAGACCGAGGTAGGTGCCCAGGGCGAGGATCGCACCGGCCGTCACGGCGACCGTTACCGCCGCCCGTCTCTTGGAGCCGCGGCGACGGAGCGCCACGCCCCCGGTCAGCGCCAGCCCGAGCACCAACGACACGACGGCGCCCCGAGAGACCGCCACGATGGCCCCCGCGCCGCAGAGCACCGCAGCCAGGAGCGCGGCCCAGCGACGTTCGGTTTCGTCGGCGCCCATGGCGAAGCCGAGCCCTAGGGGCACCCCGAACGCGAGAAAGGCGCCCAAGTGGTTGTTGTTGACGAGGGGGGCGAGGAGCCTGGGCCGCGTGAGCTCCGGTGTGTGAAGCCCGTAGACGGCGCGGGCGGAAAAGAGCTCATGACCGAAGGCCACGAGGGCCATCGCCGCCGTCGAGAGGAGGACGAGTGCCAGCACGCGCCGGCGGCCCTCACGCGCGGCGACCACCCGCCCCACGAAGTACGCGCAGACGATCCCCGCGCCCACGACGAGCGCCTCCCTCGTGCGACCCGGGTCGAGAGAGAGCGGCAGCCAGCCGTCACCCACACCGGCCAACGTGCGAGTTCGGAGGACTTCGAGTCGCTCCGGCGAAAGCCAGCCGAGGAGGCCACGGGGCAAGGGCAGCAGTTGCAGCCCTGTCCAGGCCCACAGGCCGACCACGACGCCGTCCAGGCGCTGAGGAGGCGGCAGGCGGCGGGTGGCCAGCGCGACGGCCAGAAGAGCCGCGAGGGTGATCGCGGCGATGGTGGGGACGGTCCAGCCCAGCGCTCCGCCAAGGAGGTGGGGCGGAACGAGGGCGACGAGGGCGGCCGCGAACCCGCGGGTCCGGGCGGCGGGTAGGGCCACGAGTCGCATCGCGTCAGTGGGCTTCGAGGGGGCGGCCCGCGGGCGCGGAGCGGCGCTTGGGGCGCGGCGCGGCGCCGGTGTACTCGGGGACGAGCTCCCCCAGCCGCGAGCGGATCGTCGCACCGTCGTCGCCGGCGTGCTTCAGCAGCGCCTCGACGCGGCTGCGGGTACCGGCGGCGTCGATCGCGGCCATCTTGCCCACGAAGATCTTCGGGTGGCTGGTCTTGTCTGCGTGCTCGGCGTCGGTCGCGAGCTCCTCGAACAGCTTCTCGCCGGGCCGAGTGCCCGTGAACACGATCTCGATGTCTTCGCCCACCCGGAGACCCGAGAGCGCGATCAGATCCCGCGCGAGATCGACGATGCGCACGGGCTCGCCCATGTCGAGGATGAAGATCTCGCCGCCCTTGCCCATGCTCCCGGCCTGAAGGACGAGCTGGCACGCTTCGGGGATGGTCATGAAGTAGCGGCGCATCTCCGGGTCGGTCACGGTGACCGGGCCCCCAGCGGCGATTTGCTGGCGGAAGATGGGTACGACGGATCCGTTCGAACCAAGGACGTTGCCGAAGCGGACGGTCACGAAACGCGTGTCGCTCCGCTCCGCCAAGGTCTGAACGTAGAGCTCCGCCACCCGCTTCGTCGCGCCCATGATCGACGTCGGATTCACCGCCTTGTCCGTGGAGATCATCACGAAGGTGTCGCAGCCGAAGCGGTGGCTGGCGTCGGCGACGATCTTCGTTCCGCCGATGTTGTTCTTGACCGCCTCCCCTGGGTTCCATTCCATCATCGGCACGTGTTTGTGAGCCGCCGCATGGAAGACCGCGTTCGGCCGATGCTGTGCGAAGACCTGCTGCACTCGCTCCGCGTCGCAGACATCCGCGATGCACGGAGCGAGGTCCAAATCCGGGTAGGCTGCGGCCAGCTCCCGATGGATCTCGAAGAGGGCGTTTTCGGCCTGCTCCACCAACACCAACCGACGGGGCGCGAAACGCGCGACCTGCCGGCAGATCTCCGAGCCGATGCTGCCGCCCGCGCCGGTGACCAAGACGGTCCGATCGCCGAGGAACTCGTCGAGCGCCTCGAGGTCGAGGGTGATCGGGTCGCGGCCCAGGAGGTCCTCGATGGCCACGTCGCGTATCCGCGAGAGGTTCACCCGCCCTCCGACGATCTCGTAGATGCCGGGGATGATCTTGGCGGGGACGCCCGCTTCGTCGGCGAGGGCACGGATGCGCCGGACGACTGCCCCGGGCACGTTCGCCATGGTGATCAGCACCTGTCGCGCGCCGTGCTGGGCGCACAGGGTGGCGAGCTCCTCGGTGGTGCCGAGGACTGGGACGCCGTGGATGACCGTGCCCCGCTTGAGGACGTCGTCGTCCAGGAAGCCGACCGGCGAGAGGTTGAGCTCGGGGCGAGCAGCGAGCTCCTTGGCGACCATCACGCCCGCCTGTCCTGCGCCGACGAGCATCGTCGGCACGGCATCGCGCTGGGTGGGACGCGTCGCCGGTCGACGGGCGTCGGAGCGCTCCCCGAGCATCCGCCGCACCACGCGGACGCCGGCCACGCCTCCGAAGGCCAGCATGAAGTTGGCGAAGATGACCCCGAAGGGCACGAGCCCGTGGCGCAAATAAGGAAAGTCGGCTCGCAGCTCACCGACCACGACCCGGCTGACGAGGAGCACGAGGCTGCTCAAGAGCATCGCCAAGAAGATCCGCGCTACCTCCCGCAGCCCGATGTAGCGCCACGAGAAACGGCGCACCCCGAACGCCACAAGCACGAGGTATTCGAAGGCGACCACGTAGGGGGCGACGAGGAGCAGGCGGCCGACGACGTCTGTCGGCGGGTGAAACTCCCAACGGAGCAAGAAGGCGAGCACGAGCGCCAGCGCGAGAACCACCAGATCGATCGCGATCTGCGAGAGGCGGAGCAGGTGCAGTCTCATGTCTGCTCCACCCGCGCTCGGATGACGTCGATGACCCGGCGCTGATCGGCTTCGGTCAGGGAGCTTCCGCTCGGTAGGCACAGGCCCCGGGCGAAGAGGTCTTCGGCGACGGCGCCACCAACCATCGGCGCGTCCGCGTAGAGTCGCTGAAGATGCATCGGCTTCCACACCGGGCGCGACTCGATGTCTTCTCGCGCGAGCGCCTCGATGAGCGCGTCCCGAGACACCCCGAGACGTTCGCGGTCGACCAAGAAGACGCTCAGCCAGTTGGTGTGTCGCCCCCAGGGCGCCTGCGGCATGCGCTCCAGCCCCGGCAAATCCGCGAACGCCTGCTCGTAGCGGGAGGCGATGGCGCGCCGCTGCCGTACGCGCTCGTCGAGGACGGCGAGCTGTCCTCGGCCGATGCCGGCCAGGACGTTGCTCATGCGGTAGTTGTAGCCGAGCTCCGAGTGCTCGTAGGAGAGCCCGGGGTCGCGCGCCTGCGTCGACCAGAAGCGCACCTTCTCGGCCATCGCGCGGCTCTCGGCGACGAGCATGCCGCCGCCGGTCGTGGTGATGATCTTGTTGCCGTTGAACGACAGGGCCGCCAAGGGAGCGAGGGTCCCGGCCTTGCGGTCGCGGTAGGTTGCGCCGAGGGCCTCGGCGGCGTCCTCGAAGATCGGGATCTCGTGCTCGGCGCAGACCGCCTCGATGGCTTCCATGTCCGCTGTCTGTCCGTAGAGGTGGACGACGATGAGGGCCCGAGGGGGGTTTCCCCGGAGCCGCTTGCGCTCTTCGATGGCTTCGCGAAGGCGCTCCGGGTCGAGGTTCCACGAGCGGCGCTCGCTGTCGACGAAGACCGGCTGTGCGCCCTGGTACACCACCGGATTGCAGCTCGCCGCGAACGTGAGCGAAGGGCAGAGCACCTCGTCCCCAGGCCCGACCCCGAGGAGCCGGAGCCCCAGGTGGATGGCCGCGGTCCCGGAGGCGAGGGCGACGCAAGGGCGCCCAAGATAGGCCTCCATCGCCGCCTCGAAGGCGTCGAGGTGCGGTCCAACGGTCGAAAGCCAGTTGGTCTCGAAGGCCTCCTTCACGAAGCCAAGCTCATCCCCGCCCATGTGGGGCGGCGAAAGATAGATGCGGGCGTTCGTCGTCATCGGCGCGTGGACCGGCGTCCCCCCTTGGCAAAGGGGAATACCGCCGTTTGGTGGCGACCGCCAGGGGACGGCGCAGCTCATCGTTGGGTCCGGTGCTCGAAGGCGCCCGAACGTTCACGGCACCTCAGCGGTCGAGAGGGCGCGCTGGGACGCCGACCCAGGTCTCGCCCGGTGGGACGTCCCTGGTGACGACGGCTCCGGCGCCGACACGCGCTCCGGCGCCCACCCGCCGATACTGCAGGACCCGGGCGCCCGTGCCCACGAGCACTTCCCGTTCGAGGACGGTGCCGCCGCTGATGCCCGAAGCGTGATTCATGACGGAGCAGGCGCCGACCACTGCTTCGTGTCCCAGGGTGACCGCGGGGTTGAGGACGGCGAAGTCCTCGACGCGGACGTTGACGGTGCCGATCACGCCTGCGCCCAGGAGCACTCCGCGGCCGATGGTCGCCGTGTCCCAATCGAGGAGCACGCTCGGGTGGACGATGGAGGGCCACTCGAGCTCGGGAAAGCGGGCACTCAGCCGCTCGGCCACCAGGGCTCGAACCCGGGGGCTGCCGATGCCGAGGACGAGCCCGTCGAGCTCGCGACGGTGGGCGTCGATCCAGCTCTCGTCGCCGAGGACCGGCGAGTCGCGGACGCTCAGGCGCGTCAGGTCCGACACCACGAAGCCGAGGACGTCAAAGGTGGGCCGGGCGCGGTTGACTTCTTCCGCGTGCCACGCCGTGTCCCGGGCGTGTCCGCCGGCGCCGATGACGACGACGCGCTTCACGGCCTGCCTCCGTCGGCTCCGCTCCCCATGAACTCGGGCATGGTCGCTTCCCCTTCGTGGCTGATTCCCTCTCGGCGAAGCACGACGGCGACGGTCTCGGCGAGGATGCGGAGGTCCAGCAGGTTCGACCATTGGTCGACGTACTCGAGGTCGAGGGCGAACTTGGAGTCCCAGTCCAGCGTGTTGCGGCCCCGGACCTGGGCCAGGCCCGTGATGCCTGGGGGGACCTCGTGGCGCCGCCGCTGCTCCGGCGTGTAGCGGTCCAGATACTGGACCAGCAGCGGGCGTGGACCGACGAGGCTCATCTCCCCGCGGAGGACGTTGAAGAGCTCCGGCAGCTCATCGAGGCTCGAGGCCCGCAGGAACGCCCCGAGCCTCGTCAGGCGGTTCGCGTCGGGCAGCAGCTCTCCATCGGGGCCGCGCTCGTTGGTCATCGTTCGGAACTTGACGAGCGAAAAGACGCGGCCGTCCTTCCCCGGGCGGGCCTGGACGAAGAAAGGCGGCCAGCCATGTCGCCACAGAACGAGAGCGGTCACCCCGCCGAAGACCGGCGCGAGCACGAGGAGGCCCGCCCCAGCGCCAGCCACGTCGATCGCTCGTTTGAGCGCGCGGCTGCGGTTCAGACGCCGTAGTAGTCGCGGTACCATCGGACGAAGCGATCGATGCCGACGTCGATCGGTGTGGCCGGTCGGAAGCCCACCGCCTCCACCAGGGCGTCGATGTCCGCGTAGGTCGCGGGGACGTCGCCGGGCTGCATGTCCATCATGTTTTTGTCGGCCGTCTTCCCGAGGCAACGCTCGAGGGTGGCGATCATGTCCATCAGCTCCACCGGCTGGTTGTTGCCGATGTTGTAGAGGCGGTAGGGCGCGTTGCTGCTCGCCGGATCGGGCGCGTCGCTGCTCCAGCTCGGGCTGGGGGTGGCGACCTGGTCGAGAGTGCGCACGACCCCCTCCACGATGTCGTCGATGTAGGTGAAGTCGCGGCGCATCTTGCCGTGGTTGAACACGTTGATGGGCCTTCCGGCGAGGATCGCCTTGGTGAACAGGAAGAGCGCCATGTCCGGGCGGCCCCACGGCCCGTAGACCGTGAAGAACCGAAGTCCCGTCGTGGGGAGCCCATAGAGGTGGCTGTAGGTGTGGGCCATCAGCTCGTTCGCCTTCTTCGTCGCGGCGTAGAGGCTGAGGGGATGGTCCACGTTGTCCGAGACCGAGAAGGGCAGCTTCGTGTTCCCGCCATAGACGCTGCTCGACGAGGCGTACACGAGGTGTTCGACCTCGTGGTGACGGCAGCCCTCGAGGACGTTGACGAAACCGACGACGTTGCTGTCCACGTACGCGCGCGGGTTCTGCAGCGAGTAACGGACGCCCGCTTGCGCAGCCAGGTTGACGACCCTCTCCGGTCGGTGGCGAGCGAAGATCGCTTCGACGGCCGCGGCGTCCTCGAGGTCGGCGCGCTCGAAGGCGAAGCCCTCGTGGCGGCGCAAGCGCGCCAGGCGCGCCTCCTTGAGCGTGGGATCGTAGTAGTCGTTGAGGTTGTCGAGCCCGACGACCTCATCGCCCCGCGCGAGCAGCGCCTCGCCGAGGTGGTAGCCGATGAAGCCGGCTGCGCCCGTGACGAGTACCTTCATCAGAGGCTCCAGTAATGGAGGTGGGAGGGGATCGAGGCCGGGTCGAGCATGGACTTGACGTCGACGACCACGCCGCCGTCGCGCAGGCGGTCGGGGAGGGCGGGGGCGAGCGAATCGTAAGCGTCGTGGGGCACGGCGAGCACCAAGGCGTCCAGCTCGGTGAGGGCGTCGAGGGCTGCGAGCTCCACGCCGTACTCGTCGGCGGCTTCCGCGGCGCTTGCCAGGGGGTCGTGGACGAGGGGCCGCACGCCGAACTCCGCCAGCTCGTCGAGGATGTCCGGGACCCGGCTGTTGCGGAGGTCCGGCACGTTCTCCTTGAAGGTCAGGCCCAACACGCCGACCCGAGCGCCCTTCACCGGGCGCTCGGCGGCGATGAGCATCTTGACGAGCTTCTGTGCGATGAAGCGCCCCATGCCGTCGTTGATGCGGCGCCCGGCGAGGATCACCTGGGGATGGTAGCCGACAGCCTCGGCCTTGGCCGTGAGGTAGTAAGGGTCGACGCCGATGCAGTGCCCGCCGACGAGGCCGGGCGTGAAGGGCAGGAAGTTCCACTTCGTGCGGGCCGCCGCGAGCACGTCGCTCGTTCGGACGCCGAGCCGGTCGAAGATCAAGGCCAGCTCGTTCATCAGGGCGATGTTCAGGTCCCGTTGGGTGTTCTCGATGACCTTGGCGGCTTCCGCGACTCGGATGGTCGGCGCCCGGTGGACCCCTGCCTCGACGATCGACTCGTAGAGACGCGCCACCCGTTCGAGGACCTTCGGCGACTCGCCGCTGACGACCTTGGTGATGGTCTCGAGGCGGTGCTCCTGGTCGCCCGGGTTGATGCGCTCCGGCGAATAGCCCAGGTGAAACTGGTCTCGGGAGAGCCCCGAGCCTTCGGCGAGCACCGGGGCGCAGATTTCCTCGGTGACCCCCGGGTAGACCGTCGACTCGTAGACGACGAGGTCCCCGGGGCGGAGGTAGCTGGCCACCAGACGGCTCGCCGCGAGCATGGCGCTCAGATCCGGGCGGCGGTCGGCGTCGATGGGGGTCGGGACGGCGACGATGTAAGCGGTCGCCTCGGCCAGATCGTCCGGGTTCGAGGTGAAGCGCAAGGGAGCACTCCGAAGCTCGGCTTCGCTCACCTCCTGCGTTCGGTCGATGCCGTCCCGGAGCTCGGCGACGCGCTGGGCGTCGATGTCGAAGCCGATCGCTCGCGGGTGCTTGCGGCCGAAAGCCAGGGCGACGGGCAAGCCGACGTAGCCAAGGCCGACGGTGGCAACGATCTCTTGCGAGGGCACGGTGTCTCTCCTCGGTCCGTCAGCAGCGCGCACTCGACTTCGACTCCAGCCGGCGAAGAACCTCATCCCACCGTGCACCCAGCACCGCGAGAATGTCGTGGTGCCCGTGCGGGCTGCAGCGCTTCAAGCGGTGGTTCTCGGAGTCAAAGACGGCAAACACGTATCCGTGACCTTCAAGGAAGTCATAGAGCTGTGCAGAGGTGCATCCTTGCTTCTCGAGCAGGTGATCGACGACTTCGAACTGCCATACGACCGGCGGCGCAGTCCGGAGCAAGGTTTCGGCTCCCTGTAGAACGTGCATCTCGGCCCCTTCGACGTCCACCTTGGCGAATGCGAGTTGCTCCGCAATCCGCTGGTCGAGCGTGGTCACGGGGACCTCCGTTCGCCGAGCGTCTGCTGGATCGTTGCCGCTAGCAAAACGATTCGCCGTGTCTTGGTCCGTTATGAACTCCAGGACGCCTGGCTTGTTCGACAGCGCTTCGGGAAAGACCTGAACCCTGTCCTGGAAGCGATTGAGCGCGATGTTCTCCTCGAGACGCGCTCGAATGGGCGCGAAAGGTTCGAACGCGAGGACCCGGCCGTTCGGTCCTACGAGCCGCCCGAGCAAGAGAGCATAGGTGCCTATGTTGGCACCGCAGTCCAGGACGCGGTCACCCGGGCGCAGATAGTGTCTGAGGAACTCAAGCTCGCGGCGGTCCGGGAAACCGCCGAGATAGACGACCTTGCTGCTGATGGAGCTGTCGGGATAGCATCGAATGCGAACACCCTCGACGAGCTCGCGCGTCACAGGCCGCCGGATCAGACGCTTGTAGGCGTTCCAACCGATGGTTCGGGCGATGGCGCGGCCCCGCTCGCCACGAACGGCCGGATCGTTCCATACGTTTCGGAGAATTCTCTGGGCGTACACCCAGGGAGGGTGCCTGGCTCGGCGGAAGATTGGGGTCATGGGGCAGATATGTTGCGGCGTACCTGATCGAGGTTCGAACCGGCTGGCCATCATAGCAGCGGATGGTGCGCAACCTGGCCTTCCGATGTGAGGCATGCCACGAGCGGAAGTGACGCGCTCGGGCCCCTCCTTCACAACCTCTCCCGTGCCGCGCGTCCTTCACGTCGTCACCGTGCCGCTCACCCTTCGCTTCTTGCGCGGGCAGGTGGACTTCATGCGCGCTCGCGGCTTCGACGTACAGGTCGCTTCGGCGCCAGGCCCCTTGCTCGACGAATTCTGCTCGACCTACGGAGTGACCGGGCACCCGATCCCGATGAACCGGAAGATCACGCCGCGGGCCGATGCGGCCGCTGTCGCCGAGCTCGTCCGGGTCCTCCGGGGCGTCCGCCCCGACCTCGTGCATGCCCACACGCCCAAGGGGGGCCTCGTGGGGATGCTTGCGGCCGCCGCTGCGCGCGTCCCGGCCCGCATCTACCACATGCGCGGGCTGCCGTACCTGACAGCTTCGGGGCCGATGCGGCGGCTCCTTTGGGCCACCGAGAGCACCTCCTGTGGACTCGCCCACCGGGTCATCGCCGTGAGCGAATCGTTGAAGGACGCGGCGCAGCGGGCGCGCTTCGTCGGGGCCTCGCGCATCCGGGTCCTCGCGGGGGGCAGCAGCAACGGGGTCGACGCCTTTGGCCGTTTCGATCCGGCCACGGCGCCGGTACGAAGCGACGCGCGCCGGACCTTCGGCCTCGACCCGGAGCACACGGTCGTGACCTTCGTGGGCCGGCTCGTCGGCGACAAGGGGATCGCCGAACTCGTCGAGGCTTGGCAGAGGTTGCGCCATCGTCCGGCGACGACGCTCTTCGTCGTCGGCCCCTACGAAGAACGGGACGCCCTCTCGGGCGAGCTGCGGGCCCGCATCGAGGGCGATCCGACGATCGTGCACCTGCCGTTCACCGAAGACATGCCGGCGGTCTACGCAGCGAGCGACCTCGTCGTGCTGCCCACCTACCGGGAAGGGTTCCCGAACGTCCCTTTGGAGGCGGCGAGCATGGGCCTCCCGGTCGTGACCACGGACGCCGTGGGGGCCCGGGACTCGGTTGTCGATGGCGTGACGGGGGCGGTCGTGACGGTTCGAGACTCGGGCGCGCTCGGGCGCGCGATCGAACGCTACCTCGACGATGAGGCGCTGCGTCGGAGCCACGGCGCCGCCGGACGGAAGCGGGTGCTGGACGAGTTCCTCCCCGAGCGGATATGGGCCGAGCTGCTCACCGAGTACGAGGCGCTGCTCGACCGAGCCCGTCGATGAGCCGAGGCTCGCGTGTGTGGGGTTCGGCGGCCAGGGACTCCTGCTCGTCTGACTCCGAGGACAAGGAAGCTCGGCAGGGAGAAAGCGACGCCGGCCAGGGCGCGAGCCCTGACGAAGGCGAGCTTGGCCTGGCGGCGCCGGCCGAAGGGCACGCGGTGCTTGACGCGATCGAGGACAGGCGAAGACACGGGACCGGGTTGCGCGGGAGTCGCGCGAACGTTCAGCTCGCGCTAGAG
>JALVDI010000569.1 GCA_027009115.1 Polyangiaceae bacterium
CTTCGTGGGCACCACCGAAGTGGAAGCCTACAAGCAGGAGCTCCGGCGCGTGCGCAACGAGCGGCTTCGCCGGGGGATCGGCAACTACATGACCGGCTCGATCATGGACTACAACGGCGACCTGTCTGACACGGCCGGCCTCGGGCGTTACGACAAGGCCGCGACGCTCTGGAACTACTTCGACTTGGTCGAGGCCTACGTGGGCGACCCGCGCATCTCCTCGGCCGACAGCACCGACGGGCTGCACCGCGCCCACGAGACGCCCCGGGTGCTGTGGCGCAGCTACACCGGCGGTGAGAGCTGCAACGTGGACGCCGACTGTCCTTTCGTCGCGGGCTCTCCGGACGTGCCGGCGAGCCAGCCGATCACGCAGCGCTGCGTTCGTCACCCGCGCTACAGCCGTATCGCCGAGCCTTGCGCGGGCGATCGGGAGTGCGTCTGCTCCCGCTTCGATGACGACTTCACCGAGTATGTCGAAGGCCGCTACGGAAACAACGATGTCGACGAAGACCGCGCCCTCGATCACCTCCCGGTGCGCTATCTCTTCTGCTCCGACGAGCGAACCAACGACATCTCCTGGTGCAACCGCCAGGACGCCGGCGAGTCGTTCCAGGAGACGGTCGATTTCTGGCGGCAGCGTTGGTACCAGGGCTACGCCAACAACTACTACCGGCGCTTCTACCGAGGTGTGCGAGTGGGGGCTTCCTTCCGTGACGTCGTCGACGCCGCGAAGATCTACCAGCACCTCTTCTTCCGCCTCTTCTTCGAGCCAGGCTTCACTCGGAACGATGGGCCTCTGGGCTTCCTGGACCAGTTCCAGGCCTCCATCGACTCGATGAACTGGTTCATCGAGCTGGCGAACCTCCCCGACGAGGGTTCCTACAAGCTCGACCCGGCGCGGAACGTCTATGAGTTCCTTGGGGAGGATCTCGAGGTGCCCGGCGCCGACTTCGCGCTCGCGCCTGGGGCTGGCTTCGGTATGTGGACCAAGTTCCAGGAGGGCCAGCGTGGCTTCTTCAAGGCCGAGCGTGGCGGTGTGTTCTACGACAAGTTCTACGCGCTGCTCGCCCTGGCCATCCGTGACTGGGGTCTGAGCTTCACGATCGATGAGCGCTACTTCATCAACTACTACGACTTGTTCCCCGTGCCGATGACCGAGTTCTTCGGTGGGATGATCATCGACGACCCACGCTGGTTCGCGCCACGAGCGACGGTGGATGCCACGACTGGCGAGCCCCAGATCGAGCACATGGCGTGGTATCGAGGCCTCGCGCTTGGCGAGTGTCGGGTGGGCGGAGCCTCGCGGCCCTGCGTGGACAGCCAGGACATCGAGTACCCGCAGCCCGCGCTCGAGGGGACGTCGAACGTGGTGCTCCGGTCCTGGGCGACGATCCTGGCCCTCGCGCAGTTCCCCGTCTTCTACGACTCGAGCTTCGAGCAGCGGCTGATCATCTTCCGCCTCGGCGACGGCTCCGGTCACGACATCCCCGACGTGCAGCCCGACGGTAGTCCGGCCTGCGCCTACGGCGAGGCCCTCGACCCGAGTCACAACGTCGTGGATCCGAGCGTGCCCAACGGTTGCGACAGCGCCGAGGACGCGACCTATGTGGTCTACAACTCCGAGCGCCTGCACACGCCCTACGTGGCTGTGAAGGTGAAACCGCGCCTGAGCTACAACCTGGAAGAGGAGCAGCTCGGCTTCCAGATGCTCCGGCGCATGGTGGACATGCAGAACGACCCGAGCACGGATCCGGCGGACCTCCAGGCGCAGGAATCGTTCCTCAACTACCTCATTCAGCTTCAGGCCGAGTACGGCATCTCGAACTACTTCGGCATCTGACCGAAGGGTAGAAACAGTGGCGAGCCCGCTCCGAAAGGGGCGGGCTCGGACGCGTTGAGTGCCCAGCATGGGCGCTGTCTTGCGGGTGCAAGGCCCGCCGAAAGGCGGCCAGCCCGACCGCAGCAAAGCGGCACGGCGGAAGGGCGACCGACCGTGGGAAGGAAGCGTGGGCCAAACGGTGGGCCCAAGGAGAAGAACCGGGCCATCCGGCGGCGGCCTCAACTGACGTCACGGGACCGCGGCGCCACCAACACGTATCCGCTGCACGAGCCTCGTGTGGTTCATGCGGCGGTTACACCGGCGCGGCGAGCTCAGGAAACGACGGCGGCTGCGACGCGGGCTGCGACGCTCGCGGCGGCTGCGACGCTCGCGGGGCCGAAGATCGCGCTCCCGAGGGGGTCGGCGTCGTCCTCCAGGTGGGAGACGCCTCGGTTCAGCGGAGAGGGGTCTCTGCCTCCGGCAGTGGTTCCGAGCCGTGAGCGATGGTCGCGGGGCCCGCGTCGCCGGAGCCGGCATCGATGGCGCCCTCGTGGGTTGCGCCTTCGCGGGTTGCGTCCTCGCCAGCCGCATCCTCGTCGGCAGCGCCGGTGGGCGCGGGGGTCGGAACCGCGGGAGCGGTGGGGGAGCGTCCCTTGTCGGGGAGATAGTCGGCGAAACGAGCCCGCGCCTCGGGGTTCGCGGCCATCAGCACGCGCCGCCGCCGCGGCTTGTAGAATGCCTCGAGGACCGTCCGTGCGCCGTCTTCGAGCCGCGGGTCGTGGACGACGCGCAGAACCATGGGCTCGAAGCTCGCATCGAGCTGGGTCTTCGGATCCTTCCAGGCGACCACCGCGAGCAGGTGCGCAAGGAGCTCGGCCGGGTCGGAGCTGGGATCGTCGACCAGGGCTTCGAGCCGGGCGCGGACGTCGAACGACCAGGCGCAGGCGGCGAGGGTTTGCCCCCAGAAGCGCGCGGCGTGCATGGCGCGGCGTGCGGGACCGATCGTCTCGTCGGGAGGCCAAGGGTAGAGCAGATAGGGCCGGTCGGTGGAGTAGGCGTCGGCGACGAGGTCGACGACCATGTGCGACTCGAGGGCGCCGGCGACGAGCTGCAGCCAGTGGTCCATCCGCATTCGGCCGTGGAGCGCCTCCTGGGCGTGGTGCCACATCGGCGCCTCGAAGACGCGGCGATCGAGGGCGCGGGAGTGCTTGCCGGCGCTGCCCAGGTAGCGGCGCAGCCCGCTGACGGTGGGGACTCCAAAGAAGAGGGGGTCGTTGGCCCAGACCCGCAGACCGGCGTCGTCGAGGAACTTGAGCAGACGTCGCTGGGTGGGGTTCAGCTCGGACGGCAAGCGAGGGGACGCGCCGGCCGCGTGCTGGAAGGTCGCCGCGAGGACCGTCTGCGCGATCGCCTCTCGCTCTTCGCCCCAACCGAGGTCCACGAGGTTCTCGAGCAGCTTGGGGATGTTGTAGCGGACGGCGTCGTCGGCGAGGTGAGCGACGCCAATGCGAAAGAGGCTCGAATGGCCGACCGCGAAGGAGGAGGGTACGCGCTGTCGGAGCTCCACCAGGTCGGAGAGCTTCTCGGCGGCGACCGGGTCGAGGGGCTCGCCGTTGTAACGCAACGCCATCGCCGCCCCGACCGCGACGAGAGGCGACTCGTCGGTGTGAAAGCGATCCATGAGTGGGAGTGGCCGGTGGGTGCGGATGGCCAGCAGTCCGAGCGAGAGGACCAAGCTTGCCCGAGCGCCGGCCACGGGCTCCTCGCTTGCCGCCTTGTAGAGGAGCACCAGGTCGTCCACCTCACGGCTCGTGAAGGCGACGAGCAGCCCCGCGGCGGCGCGGGTCTCGGGGCGCCGGTCGGCGAGGTGTGGCCGGAAGTCGGCCAGTCCATCGGCGACGGCGACGTGCAGGACCGGATCGGCCAGGGCCGCCTCGGTCACGCACGGCCGAAGACGCAAGAAGTCCTCGTGGTCGCCGCCCGTGGCCAGATCGGTCAAGAAGAGCAGGAGCCCCGCCCGGATCGGCTCCTGCGCGAGGAGCCGGCGCAGGAAAGGCACGCACCGGACACCGACGGGAGCGACGCCACCGGGTCCGACGAGGCGCATGCGCAGGTGAGTCAGCGCGCGCTTCTGCGCTGCCGGGTCGTCCGACGCCATCTCCTGCAGCAGCTGCGGGACCGCGGTCGCAGGCCCCAGCAGATCGCGTTCGTCGTCCCAAGGGATGTGGTCGAGGCCATCGAGCACGGCGCGGAGCATACGCTCCGGGGGCTGATCCGTCGATGCGTGGTGGGGTGCTCCGGTGCCCAGGCGGACGAAGCGGGGAGCGCTCGCTATGCTCGCGCGGATGTCCATGGACGAAGCGAAGTGTGCGCTCCGGTCTCCGTGCCCAGGCGGACGAAGCGGGGAGCGCTCGCTATGCTCGCGCGGATGTCCATGGACGAAGCGAAGTGTGCGCTCCGGGCCTGGGGCTTGAGGGACGTCGCCCTCGAACCGGTGACGGTGGGGCTCATCAACACGACCTATCGCGTCGATGCGGGCGATGCTTCCTACGCGCTGCAGCGACTGCACCCCGTTTTTGCGGGCGAAGTCAACGACGACATCGATGCGGTCACGCGACACCTCGCGGCCAAGGGGTTGCGCACGCCGCGCCTCGTGAGGACGACGGGTGGGGCGAGCTGGCATGGGGCTCCGGACGGAGTGTGGCGGTTGCTGAGCTGGATCGAGGGCGAGACGTACCACCGGACGAGTTCGCTGGCCTCCCTGCGCTCGGCGGGAGCACTCGTCGCGCGCTTCCACGAGGCGCTCCTGGACCTTCGACACGAGTTCGCGTTCCAGCGGCCAGGTGCCCACGACACGGCGGCGCATCGTAGGCGCCTGCACGACGCCCTCGCCGCCCACCGCGGCCACCGCCGTTACGATGCGCTCGCTCCTCTGGCCGAGGCCATCCTCGCCTACCCCCTCCCGCCCCAGGCGGTTGTGCCGACCCGCGTCGTGCATGGCGATCTCAAGCTGTCGAATGTACTGTTCCGGGGCCTTCGGGCCGTGGCGCTGGTGGACCTCGACACGCTCCAGCGCGGCAACCTCGCGGTCGAGCTCGGCGATGCGCTCCGATCCTGGTGCAACCCATCCGGCGAGGACTGCGCCGAGTCCTCCATCGACCCCGAACGCTTTCACGCGGCGATGGCCGGTTACCTCTCGGAGGCGCACCGCTGGATTCAGCCCGCCGAGGTCGAGGCCATCGTCGGCGGCATCGAGACCATCGCGCTGGAGCTCGCGAGCCGCTTCTGTTTGGACTCCTTCGAGGAAGCGTACTTTCGCTGGGACCGTCGCTACCCGAGCGCCTCCCACCACAACGAGCTGCGTGCGCGGGGGCAGCTCGCCTTCGCGCGCAGCGTCGGGAGCGCTCGGGAGGTGCTCGGCGCGCGGCTGCACGAGGCCTGGCGTGCGGCGCGCGGCTAGAGCCCATCTCAAGGCCGCTCGCTTCGTGGCCTGCGGGCGCTCGCTGCCGCCGGCTCGCTTCGACAGGACTCGGCTCGTCGCCGCGGCACGGGTTGCACCCAGTTCGCGGATCGAGGGACGAGGGCAGGTTGGGATGCGCTCTGGGGCCTGGCCTGGCCCGTCCCGACGCGCGTTCTCCGCCTCTTGGGGGCTCGAGGGGCGAGGGGCTGGCGTTTTCCGTCACCCCGCGTAGACTCCGGCGGTCATGAGAGACCCGAGCTTGCGGGAGCGATGGGACGCGTGGATGGTCCAAGCGGAGCGGTTCGCTCGGCGCGAGAACTACATCGACGCCCTCGGACGCACGCGGCTGGTGCTGAGCGAGATCGACGCGGCCCTCGCGGAAGCCGACGACGACAAGGAGCGGACCGAGCTGACGCGCTACCGCGCCTACGTCGAGCGTCGCATGAAGACGATCCGCGAGCAGTTCGATGCGTGGAACGCCAAGATCGCCGCCCGGCGTGCGCAGTCCATCGCGCAGGCCGACGAAGAGATGAAGCGGCCCCTCCCCTACGGACCGGATGAGCGCCTCTGACGGCGAGGGATGATGCAGCTCCCCACGCTCTGCGCGGAGGCGTCCGAGTATGTGCGCGAGCCTCTCGCCGGCACAGCGGCGTTCGCGACGACGTGGCTCTTCGTGGAGGAGCGCGGCGCGTGGGCGCCCGAGCCCATCGACTCGCCGGGGCTACGCGCAGACCGGGAACTGCTCGAAGGTTGGCTGGCCACCCTGCCCAACGCCCGGCTACAGCTCATACGCCGTGGCCGTCGCTCGGGACCACGGCAGGTCTACATCGCGGAGCCGGCCCGGCGTCGGGTCCGGGGTTTCGAGGTGAGCGCCCTCGCCGACGTGGACCTTTGCGGCGGGACCGAGGTGAGCGAGCCGCTCTTCTTCGTGTGCACCCACGGCAAGCGTGATCGCTGCTGTTCGCTCCGCGGCAACGCTCTCTTCTCAACCCTCGAAGCGGTCGCGGGGCCGTGCGTCTGGCGGACCAGCCACCTTGGCGGGCACCGCTTCGCCGCGACGATGCTCTCGCTGCCGCACGGCTATTGTCTGGGCCGGGTCGAGCCCGAGGAAGCGGCGGCGGTCGTCCGCGAAGGGATCCACGACCTCGCGAAGCTGCGCGGCCGGGTGAGCTATCGCCAGCCGGTGCAGGCGGGCGAGATCGCGCTGCGGCAGCACCTCGGCCTGCGTACCCTCGACGGCGTCGAGGTCCTCCGTTACCGACACAAGGACCGGCAGTGGACCGTCCACTTCGCCGCCGCCGGGAAGCGGTGGCAGGTCCGGGTCGTGCCGGAGATCACCGGGACGCTTCGCCCCAAGAGCTGCGGCGGCGAGGTGCAGGCGGTGGAGGTCTTTCCCTGCGTCGTCGAGGAGCTCTGTTGAGCCGGGCCGGGTGCGACCGAGCCATCCGCGTCGGGCTCATCGGCTGCGGCGTCGTCGGGACGGGCATCCTGCGGCTGCTGCGGGACAACGCCGGCGCCATCGGCGGGCGGCTCGGCGCGCCCATCGAAGTCCGCGCGATCGCCGTCCGCGACGCCTCCCGGGCGCGCGACGAGGTCGTCCCGACCGCCTTGCTGACGGAGGACGCGCTGAGCGTCGCGACCCACGAAGAAGTCGACGTGGTGGTCGAGGTCGTGGGCGGCATCGAGGCGGCCGGGCGCTACGTGCGGGCGGCCCTCGAGGCCGGCAAGCACGTCGTGACGGCGAACAAGGCGCTGATCGCCGAAGAAGGCGACGCGCTCCTCGAGCTCGCCGAGCAGCGGGGGGTCGATCTCTACTTCGAGGCCGCGGTTGCTGGCGGGATCCCCATCCTTCGGGTGCTGCGTGAAGGCCTGGCCTCCGACCGGGTCGTCTCGGTTCGGGGCATCGTGAACGGCACGAGCAACTACATCCTCTCGCGCATGCGTGAGACGGGTCTCGGGTTCGACCAGGCCCTGGCCGAAGCGCAGGCCCGTGGCTACGCGGAGGCCGACCCGACCCTCGACGTGGGCGGTGGGGACGCACGGCACAAGCTCACGATCCTCGCGACCCTGGCGTTCGGTACGCGGGTGCACCCCTCGCAGATCGTCACCGAGGGCATCGATCGGGTGTCGGCCACGGACCTACGTCTGGCGGAACGCTTCGGCTACGTGATCAAGCCGCTGGCCGTTGCGCGGCCGGTCGGCGAACGCCTCGAGCTCCGCGTTCACCCGGCCCTTCTACGCACGGACGATGTCTTGGCCTCGGTCCCGGGCGCGATGAACGCGGTGCACGTGGAGGGCGCGATGCTGGGCCCGTGCGTGCTCATCGGTCCCGGCGCCGGTGCGACCCCAACGGCCATGAGCGTCGTCAGCGATGTCGTCGACGTCGGCCGCAACCTCCAGGCCCGAGCGCACGGTCGCGTGCCC
>JALVDI010000570.1 GCA_027009115.1 Polyangiaceae bacterium
GCCGTTGGCGAGGCAGCCTAGAGTGTCTCAACACCCCTCGTCGCCGCTGTGCGGCGCCATCCTCTTACCTCAAGAATGCTCGGCATTCCTTCGGCTCGCGGATGCGCCGGTCCTGCCCAGTCCACGGATCGATCGGCGATCGCTGTTGAGATGGGCTCTACTCGCTCAGCAAGCCGACCACGATGGCCAGCACGAGCAGCGCGAAGATGACGGCGAGGAACACCAGCCCGCCGCTCTCGCTCACCTCGCGGATTTCCGGCTCGGCGGCTGCGACGACCCGCGGAGCTTTGCGGCGCTTGCGCCGAGGCGACTCCGGTTCGGGTTCCGGTTCCGGTTCCGGTTCGACTTCCGGTTCGGCTTCGGTCTCGGAAGCCTCGTCGGACGAGGATCCCTCCTCTGCGTCGGTTCCGTCCGAGGATGCCTCCATGTCAGCAGGCAACGTGCCGGACGACGGCTCGCCCGAAGGTTCCTCGGCGGAGCCCGGTGCACCCGAAGGACGGTTCTCCCCCGAGGCCTCGGAGGAGCTCCGGGCCTCTTCGGCGGGATCGACGCGTCGAACCTTCCGCTTCTTCGGCTTCTTCTTCTTCGATTTCCCTTTGCCCATTCGCGCCGGGCATACCACGGGTGCGCGCTTCCGCACAGCAAGGGCCGAGGCGCGGGCCTATCGTCGCGCCATGCTCTCATCAGACCTCCGCGCCCGCAGCACCGGTACGGGGACGCGCAGCCCGGCCCGCAGCCTGGAAGACTCCCGCTTTCGAGGGGCCCGAAGAACGACCGCCGTCCATCGGCGGACAGGACGCGCCGATGGAACCTGAGATCATCGCCCCGACGGACCTCGCCACCCCACGCGGCTACTCCAACGGAATGATCCTCGGCCCCGGACGGCTGCTCTTCGTGGCCGGACAGATCGGCTGGGACGCGAACGAAGCGCTCGTCTCCGAGCGGCTCGATGCACAGTTCGCCAAGGCGCTCGACAACGTGCTGGCGGTGGTCCGCGACGCGGGCGGCGCGCCCCGAAACATCGGACGGCTCACGATCTACGTCACCGACAAGCGCGAGTACCTGGCGCAAGCGAAGGCCATTGGGGTCGCCTACCGGGAGCGGATGGGCAAGCACTTCCCCGCGATGGCCCTGGTACAAGTCGCCGACCTCCTCCTGGACGGAGCCAAAGTGGAGATCGAAGCCACGGCGGTGCTCTCATGATCGAGTCGCGCTCCTTCCGCAGCTCCCTCGACGAGGCAGGCGTCGCGACCTTCACCCTCGATCGGCCGAAGCGCATCAACTCGCTGACCTTCGAAGTCTACCGCGAGCTGCGGGACGCCTTTGCGGCGCTCCGCGACGACCACCCGGACGTTCGCGCGGTGGTCCTCCGGGGCGCGGGCGAGCGCGGGTTTTGCAGCGGCGGCGACCAGGACGAGATCATCGCCGAGCTCTTCTCGCGCGACACCCAGGGCCTGCTCGAGTTCACCCGGCTGACCGGCTCGCTGATCCACGCGATCCGGAGCTGCCGCCCCCCGGTCGTCGCGGCCGTGCACGGCGTGTGCTGCGGCGCCGGTGCGGTGATCGCCGCGGCCTGCGACCTGCGGGTGGCGAGCGACGACGCCCGCTTCGCGTTTCTCTTCAGCCGCGTCGGCCTCAGCGGCGCGGACATGGGTGCGGCCTACCTGCTGCCCCGCCTGATCGGCCTCGGGCGCGCGAGCGAGCTGCTGCTCACCGGCGACTGGGTCGACGCCGAGCGCGCCGAGCGCATCGGCCTGGTCAACCGAGTCGTGCCCCGCGCCGAGCTTGAAGACGCCGCCGGTGAGCTCGCGGCGAGCCTGGCCCGGGGCCCCGCCTTCGCCAACGCCATGACCAAACGGATGCTCGAGTACGAAGCGCGCTGCGATCTCACCACGGCGATCGAGGCCGAAGCGCAGGCTCAGGCCCTCTGCATGCAGCACCCGGACTTCCAGGAAGCCCACGACGCCTGGAAGGCCAAGCGCCCGCCCAAGTTCCGCTGATGCCCTCCCCACACGACCCCTTCGTCGACGCAGCGCTCCGCAGCCGGGCCCTCCAGCCCGCGGAGGCCCTCGCCGCAGAGGCCTCGTCTCTGGAGGAGGGGCGCCCGCCGGCCGAGGCCTTGCGCGCGATGGTCGCCTTGTTCGGTGAGCGTGGGCTGCTCCGGCTCGTCACCGACGAGGACTTCGGAGGAGCCTTCGAAGACACCTCGTCGCGCGCGCTCTGTCTCGCCCGCGAAACCCTCGGACGCGCCTCGCCCCTCGCGGACCTCGCCTTCGCAATGCAAGGGCTGGGCAGCTACCCGATCACCTTCGCCGCGCGCGCCCACGGCGCCACCGAACCCGCCTCGCGGTGGCTGCCGCCGATCGTCGCCGGCCGATTCGTCGCGGCCTTCGCCCTCACCGAACCCGAGGCGGGGACGGACCTGGGGGGCATCGCAGCTCGCGCCGAGCGCACGGCAGACGGCTACCGCCTCCGCGGGCGCAAGGTCTTCATCAGCAACGCCGGCATCGCCGACACGCACGTGGTCTTCGCCGTCACGGCCCCGGACGCCCCCCGCCGGCGGCTGAGCGCCTTCGTCGTGCCCGCCGACGCCCCTGGCCTCTCGACCCGAGCGACGCGAGTGCTCGGCGGGCACCCCATCGGCGAGCTGCACCTCGACGACGTCCCGGTGCCCGAGGGCGACCGCCTCGGCCCCGAAGGCGCCGGGCTGGCGATCGCCTTGGCGACCTTGCACCGCTTCCGGCCGACGGTCGGAGCGGCCGCTGTGGGCTTTGCGCAGCGCGCCCTCGACGAAGCCCTCGCGCACGTCAAGCGGCGCCATCAGTTTGGAGCGCCCCTCGCGGAGCTCCCGCTCGTGCAGGCGCGCCTCGGCGAGATGGCCTGCGAGCTCGAGGCGGCCCGAATGTTGGTCTACCGCGCCGCGTGGATGGCCGATGTGCGGGCCCCGCGTTCGGAAGTGACCCGGACTTCGTCCATGGCCAAGCTCGTGGCGACGGAAGCCGCTCAGCAGATCATCGACTCAGCGCTTCAACTGCATGGGGGGCGAGGGGTCCTCGCGGACGGCATCGTCGCACGTCTCTACCAAGAGGTGCGCGCGCTGCGAATCTACGAAGGCACGAACGACATCCACAAGATCCTCATCGCGCGCGAGCTGCTCCGGTGAACGACTGGATCGACGCCCTGGGCGACCGCGCCGGTTCCTTGGCTGCGCCCGCGCGCCGCTTCGCGGAGCGGCGGATGCTCCCGTTGCCGCAAGGCACGGCAGCCATCGAGGCCATCGCCGACGCCGTCGACCGACTCGCCCATGACCCGGCCGCCTCCGACGAGGAGGACCACGCGCTCGTGCAGGAGGCGGGAGCGCTGCTCGGACTGGTGCTCGTCGAGCACTTCGGCGGCCGCCACGCCCAGCGCGACGACGACCATCGTGTGCTGCTGGGTCCTTACGGGAGCTTCGATCCTTTCGCGGCCATCGACGCGGCGCTCGACGCCGTCGAGCCGTCGGAGAAGCTCCGGGAGCGCATCCGTCGGGCAGAGGCCGAAGGCCAGGGCACCGGCCCCATCGCCCAGGTCCTGCGCGCCTTCGAGGCCGCTCTGATCGACCGAGGGCTGCCCTACGGGATCGTGGACCGCTTCGACCTCGAGGTCTCCCTGGACGGGGGCATCGAGATCGACCTACGCCGGGTCGCCGAAGCGACCGATGACCTCGACGATGCGGCGGTGCGCGCCGCGGCCGACCGAATCGTGGGGCTGCTTCCGGGCGCCGGCGGCGGCGCGCTGACCGCTTGGAGCGAAGCGCGGGATCGCGTCCTCCCGCGCTTGGTCGGTCGCCCGCTGCTCGAACGATTGGGCGCACGCGCCGCCGATCTCTACCTTCGCGCGATCGGCCACGACGTCCGGGTCGCGCTCCAACTACGGTACGAAGGTCGGTCGCGCTATGCGCGGCGCGACGAGGTCACCCGCTGGCGCGACGAAGGTGGCCTGCCTTACGCACGGGCCCTCGAGCGCCTCGCGCAGCTCAGCACGTCGGCCCGCTTCGCCTGCGTCGAGGGTGACGAGGGCCGATGGATCGTGGGACGGACGGGCGACGGTCTGGACTCCGCGCGCCTGCTGCTGCCGACGCTCCACCCGGTGCTCGCCCGCGAGCTCCCCGAGCCGATCTACGCAGCAGCTCCGCACCGGGACACGCTGCTCGCATCGAGCGATCCGAAGCTGCTGCGGCGACGCGCTCAAGACGCCTTCGCCCGGGCGCCGCACCCCATCAGCGACGCCCTGTTCCTGGTCGGGCCCTCCTCCCTCGACCCGGCGTGACCCCATACGCCGACGAACCAACCGACCTGCTGCCCCGCCGCCCCGCCTGTACGAGGCACATCGTTCGCACCACGCAAGGGGAAGTTGGCGACCGCGATCCATCCCCGTCGATACCGGCTCGGAGTGCTACAGCGCATCTCGAGAGCGATCGCCGATCGGTCCGTGGACTGGGCGGGACCGCTGGCGCATCCGCGAGCCGAGGGAATGCCGAGCATTCTCGAGGTGAGAGGATGGCGGCACAGAGCGTGCGGAGGCCGCAGAGCGGCGACGAGGGGTCTTGAGATGGGCTCTAGAGCTGTGGAGGCCGGCGCCCTGTGGCACCAAGAGCCGTGAACTCCGTCGGGTCGAGGGGCGAGGCGCCCTCGTTCGCTTGCACGACGAAGCGCTCCAGTTCCTCGGCCAGCAGGTCGGCAAAAGCCCCGTCGAGCCCCGCCGCCCTCGGACGCTTCTGTGCCAGATGCAATCCCACCAGGAGCGCCACGTCGCGGTGGCTCACCTCGCGATCGGTCTGCCTCAGCAGGAGGTCGAGGCGCTCGGCGAGGTGCCGTGCGGAACCGATCCGCTTGTTGGGGTCGGGCTCGAGGACCTGGCGCAGGAGGCGGTCGAGCGGTTCGGAGACGGAACGGTTCAACGAGCGCAGCGACGGGACCTCACAGGCAGCGACCGCCTTGACCGTTTCGATATCGCTCGCTCGCTGGAAGAGACGGCGCCCCGCCAGCATCTCCCACAGCACGATCCCGACCGCGAAGATGTCGACCCGGTGGTCGGCCCGCTCCCGGCGGATGATCTCCGGCGCGAGGTACCCCAGCTTGCCGCCCACGAGATCTTCGGAGCGTGCCGTCTCGTGGACGGTCGCGTCGGCCAGGCCGAAGTCCGTAAGCTTGACGGCCCCATCGCGCCCGAGCAGCACGTTGTGCGGCGAGACGTCGCGGTGCACGATGCCCAAGGGGTTGCCGGCGCCGTCCCGCGCGGTGTGGACGTAGTCGAGCGCCGTGGCGAGCTCACGAGCGAGGTAGAGGGCCGCCCCAACAGGCATGCACGCCGAGCGTGCGTGAGCCTGTTCGAGAAGCCCCTTGAGGGAGTCGCCGTCGACCAACTCCATGATCATGAGGAAGGTCCCGGAGATGTCGCGGGCGTCGTAGACCCGAACGATGTTGGGGTGGTTGAGGAGCATCCCGAGCCGCGCCTCGTCCTCGAACATTGCCTGGAAGAGGGGCTGGCCCATCGTCGGCAAGACACGCTTGATCGCAACGAGGTGTGTACCCCCGTCCTCGAAGTGAGCCCGCGCCTTCCACACCTCCGCCACGCCGCCGCTCGCGATGAGACCCAGGGGCTCGTAGCGCGTCGGCGCCCGGCGCAGCTGGGTCGAGATGCGCGACGTAGAGCTCACGCTCGCAGGATCATGGACCCGCCAGCGGGCGTCAAACGTCCCCCGGCGCATCACACACGACGGCAGCCACGGCGGCGTCGCAGGCCTGGAGGGCCTCCCTGAAACCAGGCGGAGCCCTGACCGTCCAATGGCCGACGCCGGCCTCCTCCTGCGGCTTCTCCCCATCGAGCCAAAGCCGCGCCAACCGCCTCCCCGCGCACACGCTCGCCTCGGTCGGTGGCGGCAGCGCCGGGTAGTCGTGCCGGAGGAGCCAGGCAAAGCGCGATCGGTACGTGGCGCTCGCGAGCACCGCGAGGGCATGGTGAATCAGCCGCTCGGGGTCGGGCTCCCATTGGCGCGCGTGCTCCGAGAGGTTGGGCCGCCCGCTCGGATCGTGGGTCGGGAACGCCCGCGTCCTGCAAGAGGAGCGCGCCGAGAGGTACGAGTTGTCCACGAGCGTTCGGGTCACACCGAAGTGCGCCCAAGGTCGCTCGCCTCGGTCTTTGCGGACCGTCAGCAGAGCCAGGGTCGAGCGCTCCATCGCTCGGCGCAGCTCGTGCCTCGGACGATGGCAGAGCGGAGCGAGGGCCACCATCCATCGGTCGTCCCAAGGACGGTAGGCGATCGGACGCAGCAACGACTCCATCGTTGGGTCCGCCGCGATGGCGGCGCGCACCACGGCGCGAGCCCGCTCCGGATCGTAGTGACGACGCGCCTGCAGCGCCGGCTCCAAGTCCGTGCGCCGAAGGCCGAGCGCGAAGCTCTGAAGCCTCGCGGCGAGGACCTCCCGGTCGGCCGCAACGGCGACGGCGTCCCGGTTCGTCTGCACGCCTTCCCGGTGGAAGGGAAAGATCTCGGCGATGCTCCGCCACGCCCGAGGCCAGGCGCGGGCGCTCCCGGTCGGAGCCACACGCCAGGGACCGTCCGGCGGCACCGCCTCGAAGGCGAGCGGGGCCTCCAGAGCGGCCCGCTTCTCCTCGCGGGTGCCCCGCAGCGCCGCCACCTGAACCGTCGCCAGCCGCCCTTCGTCCTCCAGCGCACGCCGAGCCGCGACGGTCACAGCGACCGATGGACGCACCCCGAAAACGTTCTCGTCGCGCGTCCCTTGTGCGACGAGCGCGCTCCCCCCCAGGTCGACGACGCGCACCCGGTGGAAGTAACGAGCCAGCGCTGCTCGCATGCCCCGGTGGACGGGCCCGTCGAGAAAGGAAGCGTTCGTGACGAAGCCGACGACGCCGCCGCCCGGTGCGCGGCGCACGACCTGTGCCGCCCAGCGCCAAAAGCGGACGTAAGCGTCGGAGAGGACGCCAATCTTCCTCTCCCGAAGCCGGGCTCCGGTAGCGTCGCGCCGGAAATCGTCGAGCAGTTCCTCGGTGAGGACCGCGCGGCTGCCGGAGCGGCTCGCCCAAGGCGGGTTGCCGAGCACGACGACGATCTCCCCGGCGTCCGAAGGGAGGGAGGCGAGAGTGTCCCCGGCGCGGAGGCTCAGGGGCCAGCCGGCGGCGGCGAACGCATCCCCCAGCACCCGGCCGGCCGCCTCGAGCGCAGTGGCGTCCAAGTCGAGACCGAGCACCCTGCGCGGCGCTGGGCCTCCCCTCGCCAGGGCGTGCGCGGCCGCGAGGAACCCCCCTGGCCCGCACGCCGGATCGAGGAGCGTCACCCGAGGATCGCCGAAGCCTTCGGCGATCCCGAGTTCCTGGAGCATCTCCTGAGAGGCCGCGGCGACGTAACGACAGAGCCACGGGGGCGTATGGACGACGCCGTGCCGGCGGCGCGCGCGAGGGCTGACGCCGAGGTCCCGAACGCGCGCGGCGACGGCGGCGCGGCGCTCGATATCCGACAGCCCATCCTTGCGCCCCTTTGGCATGCCCGCGAAGATAAATCATCCGAACGACCGCACGCGCACAGCGGAACGCGAGCGCACCGGCGCGCCCCAATCCTCCCGCCCGCCCCGCCATCCTTCGAAGCAGCGACGTCCGGCCGCTGCAGACCGAGTTCCAAGCCCACGCCCCAGCCACTCCGTTTCCGAGGTCGAGTGATGCCCACCGACGGCCCTCCTCTCCCCATCCCCGACGCCGATCCGGTCGATGCGGCGACCCTGGAGTCGATGCGCGTGGCGCTCGAAGCCCAGGTGCACGCCGACCGCGGACCGCTGGCCGGGGTGCGTTCCTGGCCGACGATGCGCCGACGGGCGGTCCTTTCGTTGCTCATCGGTGGGCTGGCGCTGGTGGCGACAGTGCGCGGGGGCGGCTCGCTCACCATGGCTCTCGCTCTGGATGTCGTCGCGATGGTTCTGGCGTGGGTGAGTCTTCGTCCCATCTATCGGCCGACGCCCCCGGCGTGGGTCGAGGCCCTCGTTCCGCTCGGCTCGCTGGCGCTGCTGGCGACGATGGGCTGGCTCACCGACGCGGGGATTCAGACCCACGGGTCTCAACACCTCCGCTGCTTTGGCCCCGGGATCGCCATCGGAGCCAGCACGCTCCTCGTGTGGCGGGTGCTCACCGGTCAGCCCACGGGCTTCCAGTCCTTCGCCGCGGCGTCGGCTGCTGGGGTCGCGGCGAACGCCTTCCTGGCCGCACGATGCGCGCTGCCTTCGGCTGAACACGTCCTCCTCGGCCACGCCTCGGTCCTGGCCGTGCTGGTCGCGCTCGTGTGGGTCGCGGACCTGCTGCGCGGCCGGGTCGGTGGCTCGACGCGTTGAGGGGGCTCACATGCCGCCGAGGGGCGCCGTGCCGCCGGTAGCAAACCCCCCACCCCTATGGTATGCCGCCGCCGCGGCGAGCCCCGCGATGGAAGGCTCGCGCGCGGAGGAACCATGATTCGAGGCTTCGTCTCCGGCGTATGCGCCCTTTCCCTCGCCCTGGTGGCCCAGATCGCCAGCGCTCAGTTCGACCCCGAGAGCGGCGATACGGGGCAAGGCTGGGAACCTCCGCCCCCGGCGACCGAGGAGCCCCCGCCAGCAGCCGAAGAACCCCCACCCACCCAGCCGAGCGGTGGTGGCTGGCAGGCGCCCCCGACGGGCGGCCAAGGTGGAAGCGGTGGCCAGCAGCCCGCCTGGTTCAACCGGGACCGCGAACGCCCCCCCGCGCTCGGCGGCAACGAAGAACCGCCCGCGGCCGACGAGCCCGCCGCCGGCGAGACGGACCACGACAGCGTGTCGATCGGCCTGGCGTACTTCGGCATCAACCGAGTGCGGATCTCCCCCGCCGGGCTCGGCGACGGCCCCCTGAACGTGAACCTCGCGACCGTGGGCATCCGCTACTGGCTCGGGACCGTGGGTCTGGACATCGGCGTCGGCCTCGGCACCACGATGCGCAAGGACTACAACACTTGCCTCGACACGACCGACCCGGCCAACCCCACCGTCGACTGCAACGCTCCCCGCAGCCGCATCGCAGGCCTCGAAAGCGCCTTCGGTCTCGGGCTGCACTTCGGCCTCCCCATCGCCGCGGCAACCTCACGGCACGCGACGCTGCTCATCATCCCCGAGCTGGGCTTCGCGTACGGCAAGGGCACGCTCATCGTCGACTACAACAACCCCGCGCTGGACATCGACACCAAGGGCTTGCAGCTCGATGTCGGCGTCCGGGTGGGCGGCGAGCTCCAGTTTGGGGCCATCGGCCTGCCCAACCTGTCCTTGCAGCTCACCGTCGGCCTCGGACTCCGCTGGAGCAGCCAGTCCGCCGCCAACGGAACGGACGCGACGAGCCCGGCGGCCGTCGGTTTCGAAACCAGCCAGGTCGACCTGCGGACGGTCGCCAACGACCTTCTCAACGGTCTGGTGCGGCTCAACTACTACTTCTGAGCCTCGGGGCACCGAGCTCGACGAGGAGCTCGTCGCACGAAGGGCCGGCCCGCGCCGGCCCTTTTTTCGTGGCTTCTCCGCCCACTCGGCCGCGGCCGGGTTTGCGACGACGTGGGCCCGACCCTATGAGTACCGCCCGCGATGACCCCTACCCGCCCGATCGACGCCCATCCCTACGCCCCCTTTCTCCACCGCGTGAAGAAGCCGGCCCAATACCTCGGCGGCGAGCTGGGCGAGAAGCGCAAGGACTGGGATGCGGTCCGATGCCGCATCTGCCTCGCCTTCCCCGATCTTTACGAGATCGGCATGAGCCATCTTGGCTACAAGATCCTCTACGGCATCCTCAACGCCCACCCCCAGCTCCTGGCGGAACGGGCCTACGCCGTATGGCACGACATGGAGCAGCAGCTGCGGGAGCATGGCGAACACCTCCGCAGCCTGGAGAGCTGGCGCCCCCTCAAGGACTTCGACGTCGTCGGCTTCTCGCTCCAGTACGAGCTGACGTACACGAACGTCCTGGCCATGCTCGACCTCGGCGGCGTCCCACGCTGGCAACGCGAACGCGGTGAGGACGACCCACTCGTCCTCTGCGGCGGGCCCGTCGCAACCCACGCCGAACCCCTCGCACCCTTTGTCGACGCCTTCTTGATCGGCGACGGCGAAGAGAGAACCGCGGAGATCATGCTGACGTGGGCTGCCCTGAAGGAGGACGGCGTCGGACGCGCCGATCGGCTCCGAGCACTGGCCGGTCTCGGCGGCGTGTACGTGCCTTCGCTCTACCGAACGGTCCTCGACCACGACACGGGGCTGCAGGTCGTCGAACCCGGCGAGCCCGGCGCGCCCTATCCCATCGAGCGCCATATCGTGCGCGACCTCGACCGGTACCCGTTCCCTGCGGACGGCCCCGTAGCCGCTACCGAGACGATCTTCGATCGCATGAGCATCGAGATCGCCCGTGGCTGCACCGAGGGCTGTCGCTTTTGCCAGGCCGGCATGATCTACCGCCCCGTCCTAGAGCGCGACCCGCAGGAGATCCTGGAGACTATCCGTCGAGCCGTCCGCGACAACGGCTACGACGAGGCCTCACTGACCTCGCTGAGCACCGCCGACTACAGCGCCATCGCTCCGCTCGTCCGGCGGGTCATGGACGAGCTCGAAGGTCAACGCGTTTCCGTGAGCGTCTCCTCCCTGCGCGCCTACGGCCTCAGCGAAGCGGTGCTCGACGACATGAAGCGGCAGCGCGCGGGGGGCCTGACCTTCGCACCGGAGGCCGGCACGCAGCGGATGCGGGACGTCGTCAACAAGAACGTCACCGAAGAGCAACTCCTCGAAACAGCCGAGCGCGTGTTCTCCCGCGGTTGGATCAAGATGAAGCTGTACTTCATGATCGGTCTGCCCACCGAAGAAGACGACGACGTGCTGGGCATCGTCCGCACTGGGGTCAAGATTTTCGACGTCGCGCGGCGCGTGCGGGGGCGCAAGGATGCCCGGGTGGTGGTCAGCGTCTCGACCCACGTGCCCAAGCCCCACACCCCGTTCCAGTGGTGCGCGATGAACTCCTACGAGGAGATCCTGCGCAAACAGCGGCTGCTCGACGAGGCGGCCAGGAGGAGCCCCATCAAGCTGCGCATGCACGACTCGCGGGGGAGCTGGCTCGAAGGTGTGCTCGCCCGTGGGGACCGTCGCCTCGCTCCGGTGATCGAGCGCGCCTTTCTCCGCGGTGCCCGCTTCGACTCCTGGGACGAGCAGCTCGACCTCGAAGCCTGGGAGGATGCCTTCGCGCAGGAGGCGATCGATCCCAGGACCTTCCTCGGCACCCTCCCGGTCCACGGACGCTTGCCATGGGACCACATCGACGTGGGGCTCGAAGAAGGCTTCCTGGCCAAGGAGTACCGCAAGGCTCTGAGCAACCGGCTCAGTCCCCCATGCGGCAAGGTCGCCGGTCGCTTCGTGCACCCGTCCAGCCTGGAAGAGCACGCTGCCCAGACCAAGCGCCTCGTTTGCTACGACTGCGGCGTGGCTTGCGACCTCACGCAGATGCGCACCGAGCGCGAGCGCTTCCTTCGCGGGCTCGGCGCCGACAGGCCGCGCTCGGCCGTGGTGCGCGACGATGCGCAGCGGCGCGCGGACATCGACCGCCGCAAGCGGATGGGCGCCCGACGCGAGGAGCAGGGACCGGCGCTCCGGATCCGGATCGGCTTCGCCAAGGTCGGACGCATCGCCTATTCCTCCCACCTCGACCTGGTGCGCCTCTTCCCGCGCTGGTTTCGCCGGGCGGGCCTGCCGCTCTATTTCTCGGGCGGATACCACCCGAAACCGCAGATGGTCTTCACTCCCGCGCTGGGCCTCGGCGTCGCGAGCCTCGGCGAGTATCTCGACCTGAAACTCCGTGAGCGCGACCTGAGCCCGCAGGCGCTCGACCGCCTGGAGGAGACCCTGCGCGAGCTGGCCATGGAGGGCATCGAGGTATTCGGCGTACGGCTGCTCGCGCGGGAGGATCCGCCCTTGAGCAAGTGCACCGATGAGGCGACCTGGGTGGCCGGTCTCCCCGCCAGTTCCCTCGACGCGCTCGGGCTCGACGCCGCCACCCTGGCCGCCCGCGTCGCGGAGCGCCGGAGAGGTCCCCTGAAGGTCCTCCGCCTGCACAAAGGCCGCGAGCGCGTGGTGGATGTCGGCTCGGTGCTGGGCGAGGTCGAGGTCGGCGAGGGGCTGCCGGCCTTGCGCCGCGCGGGCCTCGTCGGCGACCTCTTGCCCCTTCGGTTCGCCACGCGCCTGGCCGACAGCGGCAGCGCGAAACCCACCGAGGTGCTGCGGGCGCTCCTCGGCCAAGAGGTTCACGCCCGGGTCGTCCGCGAGGGCGTCTGGGCCCGCCGCGGCGAGCGCCGGGTCGGGCTGCTGGAGCTCGCGGCATTGCGCGAGCGAGCCGACGAGCCCACCCTGACCGCGCCATGAGCCGCGGCGACCTGCTCCGAAGCCTCTTCCGCGCCGGTGCCGACCGCGCCGCCCGCCGACTCGAAGGGTCGGGTCCCGTCGCGCGGGTGCGCCGCGCGCTCAGCCAGCTCCGCGATCAGCGCGCAACCCTCGACGAGCGCACCCTCACACGCCTCGTCGCCCACGTGCCAGGTGCCGCCAGCGCCAGCGTCAACGCGCGCTCCGGGCGCTTGCTCGTCGACCTGACCTTCCGTGACGGCGAGCATCGGGCCTTCGGCCTCACCCCGCTGGCCGCCCGCTTCGCGCCGCGCGGCGCCAAGGAGATCGTGCTCCGCGTAACGCCCCGGGAGCTCCTGGCAGAACGCGCGCTGCGCCAGACCGTGTCCGCGATCGCCGGAGCCGTGGCCCACTCGCTGTGGGCCGTGGCCATGCCCGATGCACGGCCGGAGGACCTCATCGGCGCCATCGTGGACCGGGACGGATCCGAGTGCGTCCGAGTGGACCTGCGCTCGGTGCCGGCGGTCCGAGAGGCGCTCCGGCAGCGTTCGGGAGCCCTCGTCGTCGAGCTCCTGGAGCTGCGCGAACTGCGCGTCGAAGACGGTGCCCTCGCGCTCCAACTGCGCCTAGCGGGGCTGCTCGGCTGACTCCGAGCGCCACTCCCGGGACCGCGCGACCTCGCCACGGTACGCCTCCAGCGAAGCCTCCCGCTGGGCGTCGGTCCAGCCGAGCTCTCGCCCGAGGAGCCGCGCCACCCGATCGGCGCAACCCAGCCCTTGCTCCTCGTCCCGGTAGAAGATCTGCGTCCGACGGATCAAGACATCCGCCACGGACGCGGCGAGCTCCTCCCGCGCGGCCCAGATGACCTGCGCGACGATCTCCGGACGGCCTTCGATGAGCGGATCCGCGAGCTCGGGCTGAGCCGCGACGCGTCGGCCGATCTCCAAAGCCCGCATGCCGTAGTTGTCCGCAAGGTGCCGCGCCACCTTTGGCGCGAGGCGGTCTTCACTGGCAGCTCGGACCCGACGGGCAACCGCATCGTGGTCGTCGTCCTCGGGCCAGTCGACTCCGCCGGGCAGCGGGGCCTCGTCCGTGTGCGCGGGCCGCAGACCCTTCGGCAGCTGCCCCATCAGCTTGAGAAGCTTGACGGCGCTGTCGACGACCTCCGCGGCCATTCGCCGGTAGGTCGTGAGCTTGCCGCCAGCGATGGTGATCAGCCCGTCGCGCCCGACGACGATCTCGTGCTCACGACTCACCTCCGACTCGCTCACCCCTTCCTCCGGGGGCGCCACGAGGGGTCGCAGGCCGGCCCAGGTCGACAGAACGTCTGCGGGTTGCAGCGGGCAATCGGGAAAGTAGTGGTTGGTCGCCGCCAAGAGATAGCGGACATCCTCGAGGGTCGCCGCCACCGCGGCGGGGTCTCCCCGGTAGTCGGTGTCCGTCGTCCCGATGTAGGTGCGGTCGCCCCACGGGAGCGCGAAGAGGACCCGCTCGTCGTCCGGGTGGAAACAGACGACAGCGTGCTGTACGGGCAGCTTCTCCGCGTCCACGACCACGTGCACTCCCTTGGTCGGACGGAGCAGTCGGCGACCGTCGCTCCCCTCGCTCAAGCTGCGGGTCGCGTCAGTCCAAGGACCCGTCGCATTGATGACGACCTTGGCGCGCACCTCCTTGAGTTCGCTCCCTCCGAGGGTGTCGCGGACACGGGCGCCGTTCACGCGTCCGCTCGGTCCGTCCGCAAGCAGCCCCTCGACCTTGGCGAAGGTCGCGATCGTCGCCCCCTGGCGCGCGGCGTCGAGGGCCGTCTCCAAGGTCAGCCGCGCGTCGTCGGTGGAGCAGTCGTAGTAAAGGGGCGCTCCCTTCAAGCCCTCCCGCCGCAAGCTCGGCTCGACCTTGGCGACTTCTTTCGGCTTGAGGGTCTTGTGGATCTTCGGCGAACGGAAGAGCGAGAGGCCATCGTAGAGCCACATGCCCGCGTTGATCATGAAGAGGTTGTGTCGTGAGCCCTTGTAGACCGGGAAGAGGAAGCCGAGCGGGTTCACCAGATGGGGCGCAAGGTCCATCAGGATCCGACGCTCGCTCACCGACTCGAAGACCATGCTGAACTCATAGTGCTCGAGGTAGCGCAAACCGCCGTGGACGAGCTTGCTCGACCGCGAGCTCGTGCCGAAGGCGAGGTCGTTCATCTCCACGAGCGCGACCGTCATGCCGCGGCGGGCTGCGTCGCGCGCGATCCCCGCACCGGTGATCCCACCGCCGATGACGAGCACGTCCACCTCTTCGCCCAAACGCTCCCACATCTCCTGGCGTGTCGGCATCTCTCTCTCTCTCTCGTGATCCAGGGACGCGGCGCGTCCCTCCCGTCGAGCGGCGCCGGCGCCATTGGCGGCGCCTCGACGCGCAAAGACCGGGTTTCGACGCTGCTCTAGCAGATCCGCTCGGGACCGGCAGGCAGCCAAGGGCACGCCCCTGGCGGCGCTGGAGCCCATCTCAACACCCCTCGTCACCGTTCCGCCGCCTGCGCATGGCCTCCGCCGCCACCCTCTCCCGCCGAGAATGCTCGGCATTCCCTCGGCTCGCGGATGCGCCAGCAGTCCCGCCCAGTCTGCGGATCGATCGACGATCGCCCTTGAGATGTGCTGTAAGCTTGGCCGTGTTTCTCGACCGACTGCACCAAGCCCGCGGCCTCACCGAGGGACGGGTCACTCTCCACTGGGGCGCCCAGATCGTCGCTGCCGTGGGCCACACCTTGCGCCCTCCTCAGCCGGACTTCTCCCACACCGCCCTCGAGGTGCGCGACGCGCGACTGACGACCCGCGTCGAAGGTGTCGAAGTCGCACTCGACGCAGCGGGCGTGCTGCAGATCCGCCGGGAGGGCGACGCACGAACGCTGCCCTTGGTCGGGCTCACGGTCCGGCAGGCCCTCGTCGAGCTCGCCCAGGGTTTGCGCCTCTTCGGGCTCGACGTGGAAGCGCTGCACCGACCCGAGCACCCGATGCCGCCGCACCCGGTCGAGCTCGGCGAGCCCTTCGCGAGCTTTCCGGTCGAGGCCATCGAGGTCTTGCGCTGGCTGCAGACCGGTCGCGACTTGCTGGGCGAGATCCTCGGCAACGACTTCGGGCCGGCGAGGTTGTGGCCCCACCACTTCGACGTGGCGCGGTCCTGGACCGTCACGGGGGCCGGCGGGGAGGCCAAGACAGTGACCGCGGGCCTGAGCCCCGGCGATGAACACGAGGACGAGCCCTATTTCTACGTCGCTCCCTGGCCTCCCCCGAACGACGCCCTCCCGCTCCCCCCGCTGAGCGCCGGCGTATGGCGCCGGGAGGGCTGGACCGGAGCGGCGCTGCTCGGCAGCACGCTCCTGGAGGCGGAGGACCGACAGGGCCTGTGCGCGGACTTCCTGAAGACGGCGGTCGCGGCGTCGGCCGCGCTCCTGCGGTCCTGAGGCCCTGGAAGCCCAGCGCCGATATCAAGACTTCTCGTCGCTCCGCGGCCTGCGCACCCCCTCTGCCGCCATCCTCTCCCCTCAAGAATGCTCGGCGTTTCCTCGGCTTGCGGATGCGCCAGGCCCGCCCAGTCTACGGAGCGATCGACGATCGCTGTTGAGATGGGCTGTAAGCTAGCGCGATGAAGATCGAATTCCTGGGGGCGGCCCAGACGGTTACCGGCTCGATGCACTTGGTGCACGCGCCGCAGGCCACGATCTTGCTCGACTGCGGCCTGTACCAGGGACGGCGGCGCGACTCTTACGAACGCAACCGTCGCCTCCCCTTTCGCCCCCGGGACGTGGACGTATGCGTGCTCTCCCACGCGCACATCGACCACTCCGGCGCGCTCCCCATGCTCCCCCAAGGTGGCTTCGAGGGCACGGTCTACATGACCCCCGCGACTCGCGACCTCTGCGTGGCGATGCTCGAGGACGCGGCAGCGATTCAGCAGCAGGACGCGCGCTTCCTCGCCCGCCAGAAGGCGCGCGGCGAATCCGACGCCGAACCCCTTCAGCCCCTCTACGACTACGACGACGTCCTCGCCATCCTCGACCGGACCGTCACTCTCCCGTACCACCGGCGAACCTCCATCGGCCCGGGCGTCGAACTGAGCTTCCTCGACGCCGGGCACGTCCTCGGCAGCGCCATCGTGGTCCTGGACATCGACGTCGAAGGACTCCGCGAGCGCATCGTCTTCACGGGCGACCTCGGACGGCGGGGCATGCCCATCCTCCGGGACCCGGAGATCCCCACGGGCGCGAACGTGCTCATCTCCGAGAGCACGTACGGCGACCGCCTACACGCACCCATCGAACGTATCGACGACGAGCTCGCAGCGGTACTGCAGCGGACCTTCGCCCGCGGAGGCAAGGTCATCATCCCGTCCTTCGCCCTCGAACGGGCCCAAGAAGTCATCCTCGCGCTGCGACGGCTGCGGGCGCAGGGCCGGATGCCGGAAATGCCGGTGTACGTGGACTCACCGCTCACGGTGCGGGTCACCGACGTCTTCAAGCTCCACCCCGAGTGCTACGACTCGGAAACCCGCCGGCTCATCCAAGAGGGGGAGTCGCCCTTCGAGTTCGAGGGTCTGCGCTACGTCGCCAGCGTCGAAGAGTCCAAGCGCGTCACGGCCTCGAAGCGCCCGGCGGTGGTCATCTCCGCGAGCGGCATGTGCGAGAACGGTCGCATCCTCCACCACCTGAAGGCCACGATCGGCAACCCCAGGAACACCGTGCTCATCGTCGGCTTCCAGGCCCCCCACACCCTCGGTCGCCGCTTGGTCGAGGGACGCACCCGGGTGCGGATCTTCGGCGTCGAGCAAGAGCGACGCTGCGAGGTCGTCGTGCTCAATGGCCTTTCGGCCCATGCCGACCAGGCCGATCTCTTGCGCTTCGCCGAGAGCGTCCGAGCGCGCGGCAAGCTCCGCCAGGTCGCCCTCGTGCACGGTGATCCGGGACCTCAGCGGGAGCTCCGGCGGCTCCTCGAGGAGCACCGCTTCCCCGATGTGCGGGTGCCTGCGCAGGGAGACATCCTCGAGGTCTGACCCCCCAATTAGATGAGCGGCCGAGGGGGGTCGGCCGCTCAAGGATGCGCACGCGGTGGGGGGCTACGTGCGCCCGAGGCGGTATAGCGCCGAGGTCCAGGAATGTCACCCAAAAAGGGGGGCGTTGCCCACCGCCCGCCTTCCGGTACGTTCCCAACGATGGACGCCGTGAGGAGGACACGGTTGCGCGCGGCAGACCCGGCGGGGGTCGCTGAGGCCGCGCGCCTGCTGCGCGCCGGGCAGCTCGTGGGACTGCCGACGGAGACGGTCTACGGACTGGCGGCGCACGCCTTCGACGCCGACGCCGTGCTCGCGGTATTCGATGCCAAAGAGCGCCCGCGCTTCGACCCGCTCATCGTGCACGTCCTCGGAGCGGACGCGCTTGCGCAGGTGGTCGATGAGCGGCGCCTCTCCCCGGCCGCCCGTCGGCAGACCGAAGCGCTGACGCGGCTCTGGCCAGGCCCACTCACCCTCGTGCTCCCCAAAGCGGCCGAGGTCCCCGAGCTCGTGACGAGCGGCCTGGACACCGTCGCCGTCAGGGCCCCCGCCCACGACGCGGCCCGGGCGGTCCTGCGCGCCCTGGGCGCCCCCTTCGTCGCGCCGAGCGCCAACCGCTTCGGACGCATCAGCCCCACCCGCGCGGCGCACGTCGTGGAGGAGCTCGACGGGCGCGTGCCCCTCGTGCTCGACGGGGGCGCGTCGGAGCATGGCGTCGAGTCCACGATCGTGGGCGTGGAAGAAGACGGCACGCTGCGGCTGCTCCGGCCCGGCGCGACGCCACGAGGGGCTGTCGAGGACATCGCCGGCGCACGCCTCGAGGCGCCCCGAGCGCGGGGACCGCGTCGAGGCCCGGGTATGTTGGCGAGCCACTACGCGCCGCGGATCCCCCTCGTGCTCGAAACCGGCCAGCGCGACGGCCCGGTGGCCTGGCTCCTGTTTGGAAGCCCGACCCGAGACGACTGGGCCCGCTACGGCGTGCCGGTGGCCGTGGAGCGGCTCGGCGACGACGACCGCAGAGCGGCGCGAGAGCTCTTCGCGGCCCTCCGACGCCTCGACGACTCGGGGGCATCGTGGATACTCGCCGAGCTGCCGACGTCCCGCGGAGGCCTCGGCCCCGCGATCCGCGACCGACTGACGCGGGCTGCCGCAGACCGGGACCCATCCATGACCTGAAGGTCCGCGCTCAGCTCGGGGGCCGCACGCAGACGCGTCCCAGACACTCGAGCCCCTCGCAGCAGTCGGCGGAGCTCGAACAAGTCTCGCCACCGACCCGGCATCGCTCCGGCGGCGGCGGCGCGCACACGAGCTCCCCGCGGCTGTCGGGGACGCACTCCCCGCCGCAACACTCGCTCCCCACGGAGCAGCCCTCGCCGTCCTCCCGGCACGGCCGCGGCGCCCAAAACGCGCTGATGTTGCGCGACGTCGTGCGCTGCCCCGGCAGCCAATACGGCACCTCGCTGGGGTCCTCCCCGGGCGCTGCGTCCTTTCGGATCGCCGTCACCCAGATCTGCTGCAGCGCCCGTCCTCGGGTCCCCACCTCGGCGTTGCCGTAGTCCCGCCGTGACAGGAACGACAACCAGAAGTAGCCGCCCTGGTCGAAGGGCGAGAAGCGCGGCTGGAAGTTCGTTGTGCTCTCCGAGTTCGCCCGGTCGAGCCGCCGCACGCCCGAACCATCACGGTCCATGATGTAGAGCGCCGCTTGCTGGTCTTCGCTCCGCGTCCCCGTCCCGTGGGAGAACGCGATCCGCGCGGAGTCAGGCGTCCAGCTCGGGTAGGAGTCGGCAAGCCCGCCGGGCGTCGAGCCCGAGAGAGACGCTGCTTCGTGGACGCGGCGCGATGGGCCCACGGCGTCTGGGCCCACGACGTCGAGGGTGAAGATATCCCCGGCGGTGAACCTTCCACCCCAGCTGTTGATGTTGCCGACGTACGCGATCTGCGTTCCGTCCGGCGACCACGCCGGGTGCGTGGCGCTGCTCGGCATCGTCCCCGTCGGAGTGATCGGCGTACCCGTGAAGGGATCGAGCAGCCCCAAAGTGCGCGCACCGCCCTCATCCTGCGAGACGACCAGACGCCTGTCGTCGGGGCTCCAGGACGAGAACCACCAGCGGGCCGACATGGCTCCGATGGGGTACTCGACGGGAGGGGGGTCGCCCGTAAGGTCGACGGTGAGGTCGAAGACCGCACCGATGTTCTCGCCGCCTCCGAGGCGCCCGGCCATGTATCGCCCGCTGTTGGAGACGGCGTGGCATCCCACACAACGGTTTCCGTCGCGGCCCGCCGGCGGGTTGGGCATGAACTCGACCGCGGTCGCCGTACCATCGTCGATGCGCACGATACGTCCGCGCTGGATGTCCCAGTAGTACACGCTTCCGGTAAGCGCCGCGCGCGCAAAGGCGAGCGTCCGGGGCGCTCCCGCGATGGCTTCGCCGGTCGTCGTCTCCCAGCGGTCGACGCGAACTTCGGCGGCTTCGTCCGGGTCCGTCTGAGCAAGCGAGCGCCAGGCCGCTTCGTCGACGCGCCAGTGATGGCCGAAGCCGGCGCCCGAATGGACGAGGTACGCCCGCACAGAGAGGTGAGGTTTGTCGAGAGAGACGCGGAAGAGGTCGCCCTCGGCGCCGATGAGCCACTGCACATCGGCAGGGAACACGTTCTGCGGCATCACCGCGCCGTCCAGGGGGTAGACGAGCTGCGCGCGCCGCGCCTCGTCGCTCCTCGGGGCGTCGAAACGAGCCGCCACGTCGGCGGGTACCCCCTCACCGACGAGCTCGGCACGGTAACGGACGGTCACGGTGCCGGTGGCCTCGAGCAACCCCGCCGGCCCATCCACGCTCGCGCGGATCGTCGCCTCGCCCCCGACCACACCGTTGGCCGTAAACAGCCCGCTGGCCTCGTCGAGCTCGCCGATGCCGCGCGTGTCGATGGCGAAACGCGGCGCAACCACCGGACGCTCAGCGCCGTCGGCGAACGTCCCCACGAGCTCGAAGTCCTGCGTCGGGTGCTCCCCGAGCAGGGCGTCGAGGGTTGCAGCGGGCGGTTCGAGGCGAACGGAGACGAGCTCCGCCGGCGCCCCAACATCCCGGCGAGCGGTATCATGGCCCGCGTCCCGAGGCGAAGGACCGCGAGGCACGCAACGCCCATCGACGCAGCTCTCCTCGGGAGCGCAGTCGGCGGAGGTCTCGCAACGCCCCGTCGGCGCGGGGTCGTCGCCGCAAGCGCCGGCGAGCAGGGCGAACGCTAGCACGATGGGAACCACACGGACGGACCCGCACGAAAACATGGGCCAGGGATCGAGCAGCATGACGACACGATACCGTGACGCCGGGCCAGGCGCCTCAGCTCAGCGAGCGCGCGATGAGCGCGAGCCCCGAAAGCGCGGAGAACCCAAGGATCATGACCTGGAGCGGCCGGCCCTCGACGCGGCGCGCCGTGAAGCGGCTCAACCACACGCCGAGCAGCACGAGCGGCGTCGTCACCAGGCCCAAGGCGACCTCGAGGCCGGTGATCTCGCCGGCGAGCGCCCGCCCCAGGACCGTCACGAGCAAGCCCACGAAGAAGATCACCGAGAGAGTGGCGCGGATCGTCGGACCACGGGCCCCCTTGTAGAGCAGCGCGATGGGCGGCCCTCCGATCGAGCTCACCACCGAAGTCGCACCGCTCAAGAGGCCCGCGAGGCCCTCCGTCCATGGCGTGCGGGCGACCGAACGCTCTCCCTTCAGCCCCGCGACGGCGACCAGCACGAGGGCGCCGATGAGGAGGTCGAGGACGCGTTGGGTCGCGATCTTGAGCAGCAGCACGCCCATCGCCGTGCCCGGCAGGCGCCCGAGCGTGGTCCACACCACCCCCCTCCACTCGGCCGCCTCTCGCTCACGCCAATAGATCAGAAAGGTCAGAGGCAGCATCTGAACGAGCTGGGGCACCGGAGCGAGACGAGGGTCGATGAGCGCCAGCACGGGCACCGACACGATCGCGTAGCCGAAGCCCAAGGTGCCCTGAACGAAGGCCGCCACGAGGGTGAGGGCGCAGCTCCAGATCAGGAGGTCGAGCGGGAGCGAGAACAACGCGCTCAGACCACTCATGGCGCACCGGCGCCTTGGAGGTCGAAGGCAAAGCGAAGGAGCGGGGCGAAGAGGAGGGGCATCGGGGAGAAGGCCGCAAAGAAGGCTTGGAGAACAGCGGCCGCACCAGGCACCCTTGCGGCGTGACCGAGGCAAGAGCGCGTGTCAAAACACGATCCTCAGTCGATGGACTGGGTGCGACCCATGCCGCGTCCGGGAGCCGAGGGCATGCCGGGTATTCTCGAGGTGAGCGGATGGCGGCAGGGGGCGTGTACAGGCCACGAAGCGGCGACGAGGTTTGTTGAGATGGGCTCAAGCACTACCTCGCGTGTCCCCGGGCGCAAGGACTCCAAGCGCGACGGGCGCCACCTGCGCTCCGAACGCTCCCGCCGCGCCTGCGCGGAGGCGATGCTCGAGCTCATCCGTGAAGGCGAGCCACAACCGACGGCGGCGGCCGTCGCCGGGCGCGCCGGGGTGTCCCTGCGCCTGGTCTTCCACCACTTCAAGGACATGGAGACGCTGATGAGGCACGCCCTGGAGCTGCAGGCCAGCCGCATCGCCCCGCTGCTCCCCGTGCCCATCGCCCCGGACGCGCCCCTCGACGAGCGCCTCCGGCTCTTCGTCACACGCCGGGCGGCGCTCTACGATGAAGTCAGCCCCGTGCGCCGAGCCGCGCGACGGTTGGAGGACCGCTCACCGACGATCGCCGAAGGGCTCGGGCGCATGCGCATGCTCATGCGCGAGCAGCTCCTGTTCGTCTTCGGACGCGAGCTGAGCGGCGCGCCAGCGTCCCTCGTCCACGGTGCCCAGGCCTTGTCCAGCTGGTTGGCCTGGGAGTCGATGCGGCGCCACCAAGGGCTGACGACGCCCGAGGCCGAGGCCGCCCTCGAGGGAGGGCTGCGGGCGCTCCTGAGCGCAGCCCTCTGAGCGACCGCCGCCGTCAACCTGCGTCGAGGCGCGCGTCGAGGGCCGCGACGTAGTCCGCAACCAGGGGCCAGGTGTCGCGCTCCCAGGGGTGGAAGCCCGGCCGCAGATACTCGCGGATGCCGCGGAGAAAGACATCGCGCAGGATCGAACGGGAGGGCCTGGAGGTCTGAGCCCGGAGCCTCCGAA